>JAHDBE010000023.1:0-11464 GCA_020630555.1 Saprospiraceae bacterium | reverse complement strand
AGCCCTAACCAAGACAATCCGCTTATGCCTGGTGTAGGATGTGGTGGTACTCCAATTATGGGATTAGATGTATGGGAACATGCTTACTATCTTAATTATCAAAACCGACGACCTGATTACATTTCTGCATTTTTTAATGTTGTTAATTGGAATGTTGTAGAAGCGAAATACGAGGCACTTTCATAAGTACTTCTAAGCTCATAAAAAAGCCCGACTTGAAATTTAAGTCGGGCTTTTTTGTTTATAGAGAATCTTGTCTACGACTAAAACTAATCCAATTTATCACATTGGAATCTTCATCAAGCTGGAATATCATTCCATCTACTGTAAAGTGTAATGGATGCTTAAGTTTACTAAATTCATAAAGACATAAGGAACCCTCTCCATATTGTATAATTTGATTTGGTTTTCCATATTTTGAGAACAGGGTTTTGGAATTATCTAGAGTCTTTAGATCGCAGCGCGTTGTATTCAGATTTTTCAAAACAGGTACCTCAAAACTTACGACTTTTTTCGTCCTAACGAAATTCTCCAAAACTTGTATACTATAAATCGTGCATCCATTTCTGACCTTATATTTTAAAACCCAATTCCAGGATGTTCCAAATTCAGCAGATTTTAAATCGATTACGGCATCCCATTCTATTTCGGAATCTGGAACTTCGGATATTTTCATTTTTTCATTTACTGCTTCCACCTCCACGCAAAATTGAATTTTATCACGTTCAGCATCTCCTTGTAAAAAATCTCTAGTGCTCTCTTTTTTGCCCTGGATAATATCTCTATTCATTTTAGCAATCTCATTATTCGGATTTTCCTGAATTGCTTTACCGATTAATTCTTCAGCGAATTTTTTATGGCCGTCTAAATCATGAACTAGAGCTAACTGTACTAAGCAGTCCGATCTCATTTTTGAATTTTTTGAAGATCTGTGTCCATAAAGTGCAGAGGATTTAGCATCAAGAATATAGGGCTCACCTAAGGGAGATAAAAATATCTCTGCATCTTTACCCACATCGTGAAGAATATAATAAGCAATAGACTTATTTATAAAGCTGGGTGCATAATCTGGATCTAATCGAATGGCATCGTTCAAATAGCTCAAAGATTTATTGACCTTTTCTTGAATAGCATTAAATCGTTCGACTGGATTTATTGGTTGGACATCGAAAAAATCGAATGGCAAATCGTGAACGGGCGCATTTGGATCCGTCGGAGCGTCCTTATAGCTATCATGGAGATCTAACTCTAAATTAAGGGGCAAAATATGATCAAAAAACTCCTCATCCATAATCTGCATAAGACTTAAGGCACCTAGGTTATTTAAGATCTCCTTACTCTTATACTTATCATTGACGAAATTGTAGCAGTAAAAAGCCGAAGTATAATCACGGACAGTCATGGCATAATTAGCCGCTTTAAATACATGAATCAGGGTATCAAGTTCTCTAGCGGTTTTCTCAACAATGAGCTTCCTTTCTTTCAAAGAAGCATAATTACCACTGGTCGTATCAATGTCATAAATAGCGTAAGATTCATCTAGAAAACTAATGCCAGCAGGAAACGCATCGTATCCAGCAAGAAAGCAAGTGAATCCGGCATCAAGATCCGCCTCTGCTTCATTTTTCATTATTCTGTACTTCCGATTGATAGCAATAATCGCATCGACAACTTGCGGATCAGAGGCATTGCCTAAATCAGCACCAGCGATAGCTGTAGTTATGTCATTGTTTTGATTTACGTTGCTTTGAAATTTCTTTATGTGTTTTTGACGAACGTTATGTTTATAGGTATAGTGCGAAAGTTCATGTGCTAAAATAAAGGCGAGTCCATTAATCGAGTCTTTACCTAATAATTCCATACAGATATCATAAGTATCTGTTTGTAAGACTATATTACCAGTGTTGGGTGAAAACATAGCTAAAGCTAAATCGTCCTCTAAAACGTCAGATACAGTGACAAATGGTTTTTCATCGGGTTTTATACCCTTCACTTTTTTTAATTTATTTAAAATCTCTGTGCAATGTTCCTGCATCGACCTGAGCTCTGCGCTTGATTTTTTAGGAGAATCCAAGTACGGCATCAGAAACAAAAAGGGGTAAAGCAAAAAAGCATATTTACCCATAAGCGCCAATAAGAAAGAAGTGTTCATAATGTATTTTTCATTGTTTAAAATCTAACTCAAAAATTATAGTTGAGCTAGAATCGGCTAAACCGTCTATAAAAACTTGCCCAGCCTGATATTTTATTTTTAGCGTTTAATTGAAATACAATTCCATCACAAGTTTTATTAATAGTGTCGTCGATTTTTCTTAATTCGTACAAATACATAGACCCTGAATTCGTTTCTAATAATTGATCTGGCTTTCCATAATTAGATTTTATGCTATCAAATGTATCTCCATATTTTACCGAGCAAATCGTAGAATCTCCTTCCTCTACACTTTGGATTAAAATATGAAGCTTTTTACTCGTCTCCACTGTAGGGCTAATATTTTGTAAAGCATATAATCGATTAGAACCAATATCACTATAATTTAAGGTCCAATTATAGTCCTCTTCATATTCTTCACCTTTTAAAAATATATTTCCTGACCAATTAACTGAATGCGGACTGCTTAAAATGACCCCATGTGAGCGTTCGGGTGAAACGCAGTTATTTTGTCCATCTCTAATGGCCTCCCCCTGAAAAAAAGCACCAACTTCGCCCACTTTGTGCGTAATAAACTCTAAGTTCATTTTTGCTGTATTGTTCTCTGGGCTTTCATCGAGCGCCATTTGTAAATACTTATGACTGTTTGTAGAGTCTCCCGCTGCATGACGCACAATACCGAGTTGGATCAATCCATCAGTATATGATTTAGAATTCTCTGCTGTTTTAATGGCTCTAATTGCATACGCCTCAGCTTCTAATAAGTAGGGTTCTTTAAATGGCTGCTCGGGTGTCCTTTCATTTTGAATATCTACACCGAATAAATATGAATGAGCAATCGAACTATTTAATTGAGCGACATGATAATTAGGATTAATCTCTAAAGAACGCTTAAAATATTTAATCGCATTCTGGGTGCGCTGTTTAATATTTTGAATGTAGGAATTAAAATCTAAGTTCCTACCAACTGAGCGCACGATTGGCGGGCCTCCTGCAGAGTGACCAAATTGATTAAAAGGTTCGACCCAAACAAAATCATGTAAATCCATTTCTAAGCTCAATGGATAAACATACCGTGAATCATGAATACTTATCGCAGCCATCAAATATAAAACACCGAGATTATTAAAGATCTGATAACTCGGGTACTTTTCACTGACGTACTTGTAACATACTTTTGCTGCGTCATAATCTCTTATGCACATAGCATAATTTCCTGCTGTAAATACGTGTATTAATGTATCAAGTTCTTTAGCTGTTTTTCGAATAATGAATTTACGCTCAGATAATGATGCATAATTACCTTCCGTTGTATCTATAGAAAAGACCTCGTAGCATTCGTCCAAAAATTTCACACCTGCGGGAAAGGCTTGGTAGCCCGCTAAAAAACATGTAAATCCCGCATCTAAATCTGCCTCGGCTTCATTCTTCATGATCCGATATTTTCGGTTAATTTGGTTTATTTCTTCTGCAAGAATATTTCGCGTCGAAGTATCTCTAAAAGATCTGGAACTAATAGCCATACTAATATCAAATGCATTACGATCGAATGATTGATATTTTTTTATATGCTTCTGTCTAACGTTATGTTTGTTTGTAAAGTGAGCTAGTTCGTGAGCTAAAATAAAAGCAAGGGCATTTGTCGAATCTGCATCCATTAGATTCATACAAATATCATAGGTATCTGTCTGAATAACGATGTTACCATTCATAGCAGAAAACATAGCCAGGACCAAATCACCTTCCAAAAATTCCTGTACAGAAACAAATGGCTTTTCAAGCGGGTCCATTCCCTTTGCCTTTTTAAGTTGATTTAAAATTTCGGTACAGTGGTCTTGCTTCTTTCTTAATTCAACGGACTGTTCCATTGACGGAAGTCCAAGAAGATTAATAATAAATATGATGGGAGACAATATTAATGACCATCGCGGCAAAATGCTTTTGAACAGATGACTTAACATAATTTAATGGGGTTTCAATTATTCTGAATAAAATAAATACTACTTAATCATCATCTTCGAATTTTCTATAAAAATCAATCCACTGTACAATTTTACTTTCAGCATCAATGGAGAATATCAAACCTTCAGAACTTTTCTCAATGCCATGGTTTAATTTTTCTATTTCATATAAATAAAATGAGCCGTTCTCTGTTTGTAAAAATTGATCTGGTTTACCGTAAGTCAACAAAACTTGCTTCAAGTTATCTCCCTTTTTAAGCCGGCACTTAGTTGAAGAATTAACTACATTTCTTTGAACAGAAAAATATACCCCAGCCTGAGTTTCAAAAACATACTCCTCTCTGAAAGCATACATGACCTCATCTTCTTTCACATTGTAATAAAATATCCATGAATCACCGAAATTATAGTCCTTCGATTTAAGATTTACAACCCCGGTCCACTCTTCAATTTCCTCAAAAATTTTCGTAAGTGCATTACTAGAATCACGTTCGGTAATCGTACAGAATTTCGAAGAATCTCTAGCTGAATCACCTTGAATAAAATTCGTAACATCTGATTCTTTTTTATTTAGAATCTCAATATTCATATCGATCAATGGATTACTTGAATTTTTCTTTCTTGCTTCTTCGAAATACTTCAAAGCTGAGCTTGTATCGTTTTTAGCCTGAAAGATAACTCCCATTTGCACGAGGCAATCTGAATAAAATTTATCTGTAGTTTTATGAAGCATGGCATTTTTAACGGACGCTTCAGATTCTAATAGATAAGGCAAACCATGTTCGGTCCATTGATTACCATGTTTGGCATTGTAATAGTGCAATAAATAATGAGCGATTGATTTATTTAGGAATGCCATATTATAGCGTTCATTTAGCTGTAGACACTTATCTAAAACATCAATGACCCCATCTATTTTAATTTTCAGTTCTTCAAATAAATCATATTCATTAAACTGAGCGCCAAAATCACCATCATTCATTGTAATAACTCCATCGGAATCCCGACCTCCGTTTAATAAGTCTGCATATTCGTAGCCTTTATATAAATCTAATTCTAGACTTAGCGGTAAAGCAAAAGTTGGTTGACGCTCCTTAATAATCATCATTAATTTGAGCACACCGATGTTATTTAATATTTGATGGCTTTCATATCGGTCACTTACATAAGAATAACATCTTAATGCTATTTCATAATCCTTAGCACACATAGCATAATTGCCCGCATTAAAAACATGGACCAGCGTATCTAATTCCTTAGAGGCTTTTTCGACAATTAATTTTCTCTCTTTCAAGGAAGCATAATTCCCACCTGAAGTGTCTATATCAAATACTTGATAGGCTTCTTCTAAAAATTTAGCCCCAGCCGGAAAGGCATCATAACCCGCTAAAAAACAAGTGAAGCCTGCATCAAGATCAGCTTGAGCTTCATTATTAATGATTCGATATTTTCTATTTATTTGACGGATCTTTTCGACTAATGCAGATTGTTCTTTCTGTTTTAAACTTGGAACATTTTCGGTGACCATGAAACTCATGGCCATATTGATAGAATCTTTTGATTGATGTTTTTTAATATGTTTTTGTCTTACATTATGTTGATGGGTATAATGCGCGAGTTCGTGAGCCAAAATAAAAGCTAAAGCATTTACTGAATCTTTCTCCAGCAACTGCATACACATATCATAAGTATCCATTTGAATCATGATACTCTCAGTAAATGTTTCGTACATAGCTAAGGCCAAACCGCCTGGCAATTCTTCGACAACACGGACATAAGGTTTTTCCGATGGACGGAGACCTTTTGCCTTTTTTAATTTATCCAATATCTCAGTGCAGTGTTTTTGCTTGGATGCTAAGTCGGAATCACTTGCGATTGACGGAACAAAACTCTGTAAAAAAAGAAGAATGACATATACACCAGGAAAAATCATTTCTCGGGGTTTTCAAGGTTTTTCGATTTTAAAACGGGTGTCTTATCTGTCCTATTTCTAGCCCAGTTTCTTCTAAAATAAGAAATTAATACCCTAATTTTTATGTTATTATAGACAGGCATGAGTTTTGAACACATTATCCATATGAAAACAGATTAAGGTTTCATGTACTATAGACTACTTCTTTCCTTCCTATTTTTAATTCCTTCCGGATTATTTGCACAAGTTAATCCTAAGGCAAACTCGTCTTTCATTATTAAAAAGAAATCGGCATCCTCAGAGATACGGGCTGTGATTGTCGGTATTTCTGATTATGAAAACGAAGACATTCCAGACCTTCAATATGCCCATAAGGATGCTTTGGCTTTCGCCGAATTTTTAAAATCTCCTTCTGGTGGATCGGTTAATCCCCAAAACATAAAATTTTATATCAACAATGAGGCTACAGGAGGAAATATCCATAAAGCACTTTACTGGCTGCTCAAAGAATCCAAGGAAAATGATCTTAATTACATATACTTCTCGGGTCATGGAGATGTCGAAACGATTTATAATGATGAACCGGGACACTTTTTAGTTTATGATTCTCCCAGTTCGATTTATCAAATCAATTCTTTACGCCTTGATGATTTACGACGAATCATTAATACTTTGACTTCCGTCAATAAATCCCAGGTTGTCATGATTAGCGATGCGTGTCGTTCAGGAAAATTAGCTGGTTCTGAAGTAAATGGGGCACAGGCTACTACAGCTGCATTAGCTGCTCAATTTTCGAATGAAGTAAAAATAATGTCTTGCCAGCCGGATGAATACTCCGTTGAGGGAAAACAATGGGGAGGAGGTCGCGGATTGTTTTCGTACCATTTAATTGAGGGTTTAATTGGGATGGCCGATCAAAATGATAACCAAGAAATTGTTTTAAAAGAAATACAGAGATATCTAGAAGATCAATTTGATCTTGAAACGAGCAATATAAAACAGACGCCTGTCACTGTTGGAGATCGAAATCAACTAATCGCCCAAGTAGATCTTATAGCCCTGGATGCTTTACGTTTACAGAAGTTTCCAGATCAATCCGAAACTCTTGTAGCTGCAATAAATGAAAAGTCTTCTGAAGATGATCTTTTAGAAAAGTTTTATTCAGCCATTGCAGAAAAAAATCTACTCTCAGAAAATCCTCAAGATAAAACCGCTAGTTATTACTTCGCGCAAATTAATCTCGATGAAAAATATTCGGCGAAAGCACCCATAATAAAAGGAGACTTAATTGCTGCTCTTCAAGACGACGCCCAAAAAGCCATTAATAATTATTTATCCTTAGATCCAGAAGAATTAAATAGGCGATGGTTTTCAGATAAAAACGATTACGGTAAATACTCAAAATTCCTTAACGAGGCGGCCCGACTAGCCGGAGATTTTCATTATTTATTTCCTCAGTTAAAGACAAAAGCAATATACTTTGATGTGGTTTCTGAGCGAATTCAGCTCCAGTTCGACAAAGCTAAAAATTCTGAGTATGGGCCTTTAGTTGAAAAATTAAACTCTGCCCTAATTTATCAATCAAGATCTCCATTTGTTTACAATGAGTTAGGGCTTCTTCATTTGCGTATCGGAAATCTAGATGAAGCCATTAAGGCTTTTGATGAATGTTTAAGTATGAGTCCTAATTGGGCAATGGCTTTATCTAATAAGAGTTTTGTTTACCAGAAAAAAGGGGAGTTAGATAAATCTATAAAACTAGCCAAAGCAGCCATTGAGATTTCGCCAGACTTTACTTCCGCACTTACGAATTTATCCATTTCTCAAATTCACAATGGTCAATACGAGGAAGCCTTAAAAAGTCTTGATAAGTATTTATCCATTAATCCTACTAATTGTTCACATCTAACTAATAAAGGACTTTGTCTTCTTAAACTTAAAAGATATGAAGAAGCAGATTCTTTGTTTAATAGTGCGATAGAATGTAATCCTAAATTATTAAACCCTCATATAAATAAGAGTCTTATCTATCGTGAAACAAAACAATTTCCTCAAGCGATCGAAGAATTAAATGTGGCCGTATCAAAAAACCCTTACCATGCCCATACTTATCACAGCTTAGGGCTTACTTATGAAGACATGGGAAAAGATTCAGAGGCCATTGAATATTACGGAAAAGCCATTGAGCTTGACTCAAATCATTACTGTAGATATTATCAGGCTCTTTTATTTCTAAAATCCGGAGAGACCGAAAAAGCCATTCAAAATTTAAATTACTACCTTGAACATGTCGAACCATTAGACAAATGGGCCTTATTCGATAATGCTTGTGCTCATGCTGTAATGGATGATTATAATGGATTTAAATCACTCATGGATAAATCGATTGAAGCAGGGTTTAGTAGCAATAAAGAACTAGAGGAAATAAACTATTTACAGAAGTATAGAGAGAAAGGTTACATCAAAGAATATATTGATCGAATGAAATAAAAAAAGGGGATCAAAGAAATTTGATCCCCTTTTAACTTTTTAAGACAATTCTACATTTCCAATTTTACTTCCTTCATAAATCGATCTCGCATATTCCTCATTAAATCATTGTCCTTATCAGTGGACATAAATTTATTATAGATTGGTGCAGCATAATAGAATAAATTGTTTTTCTCCAATACAAAAGCCTTCATTAATAATTGGTTTACTAAGGACTCATCACGAAATTTATCAGATGCTTTTAGACTTTGCATAGCATCATTAAAGACTTTCGTATCCGCAACAACAAAAGAAGCTCTTTTAGATTTTCTAGGATTTTCTCCGAGAGTCATTACCTGAATAGAATATCGAGTTCTATCATCTAGGGCAAGAGACCCGAGTGGAACCACGGCCGTATTACCATTAAAGATTCCAGAATACAGAGCTGACTTATCTCTAGAGATTCTTTTAATGATTTCTACCTTGTAAGGTCCAGTCATTTCTGGTTTATCCTTCCAGGTAATCTCACAATCTTTACGAAGCATGGTACCAGAGGAAGGCCAGTTTATTTTTATCTCTGTCCTAATTTCTGCACCACCTGAATTATCTCCAGATTGTGTTGTGGTACCCTCTGTCTTTTTACGGCCATCATTATTCAAATCGATGGCATTAAACAATTCCTGAAAATCCGGAAGGGTACCAGGTGATTGGGCTAAGAGTGTCATACTAAACATAGCCAGCATAAAACTCAAAAGTAGTCGATGTGTTTTCATAACTAATTTATTTGGATGTACTAATAAATGTCGAAGAAAAAAGAGTAAGTACCAAATTCACTTCGCTTGGATCTTTTAACTTTGGCACCTCTTGTATTTATATCAGATAAGTAATTATATATTCCAGATTCGAATGGAGAAACCTCTTGACCACCTCGAGTTCCGTAATCACCTTGACCATTTAACATACTGAGATCAACAGGGGATTTGGAACTGATTACTTTAAGTAATTCTTTACCAAATGGTTCAGCAATCTCTACAACAAAATCAAACAGGAATGACTCCCCTCGTTTAATAAAACATTCATCTGGTGATCTATATAAATCTTCTGAAGGCAGTATGACATTCACTGTGTTCTCCGGTTGTATATCAATGATACCAAAATACGCATCTCGTCCTCCTGAATTGACAATTTCAAATTGAACACAGGTTCCCACCGCTACTTTCTGACCAGATTTAATCTTCTTTATTCTTTTACCCGAATTACAGTCTACTTGTACTAAAGAAAGTTCTACATTATACAATGAATTTGTATTACCATAACTTCGCATATACTGCCCAAGAGCATAGGATTGTAATAAATCATCTAATTCAAATTTAATCCGTTCACGCAATCCTTGGCTATAAAAACTTTCATAGATCGCTGATCCGTCTTGAGAGAGAATTTTAATTCGATCATCACTTAATTCGAAGACCAACTGCGGGTTATCAGCAACTTCCTTTAATAACTGATCATTTAGTACTTCTTTAAATCCATTTCTAAGTGAAGAATTTCCATTGTCTTTTATGACATAAGCGAGTTTTGTTTTTGGCGCTGCCATAGAAACCAACTCAACCTTAAGAAGGTCGTTTTGGTATTTAGAAATGGAAACATTTAAAATTAACTCCGATTGTAACAGAGAGGCTCTTTCTACAAAACCACGAGCAATCACTTTGTTTTCATCAAATGAATGCACATTAACTTCTGAGCCTTCGAAAACACCATGCAAAGTGCCTAGAGATGCTTTTATTTTATCAGGCGACAAAACTTCATCAACAGGAAAGAAAAACTCTGAGGTACTACCCTGCCCTCCAAATACGAAATCAGATTTTGCCCCTTCGAACTTTGGATTTTGCCTTGGGGCGATCGATTTCATTTTCAGTTTTATCCTTTCGAATAATTCATCAAAAGAGTAACTGGTTTGCATAGATGCTAATACTTCGGATAGAGCAAAACTCAAACTACCAATTGGGTTAGATTCTCGATCGATCGTTTCGTAATTTAATTCATCCGCGCTTGCTCCAAACATACACGCTAGTGAAGCCATTTTAGATTCATCAAGTTTCGTTTTTTCAGAGCCAACTAAAAACCTAGTATCTTTTGAATCACCGCCTTTAAAATTTTCACCGGCCATAATCTTATCTGTTCCCCTTGTTTTTCCAAAGCCTCTAACACCTGTACCAGAATGACAAGAGTCTAGAATTAAAACTACCTGACCTGAGGTCCCTGATTTAATTCGTATTTGAGCTATGAGTTGACCCAATTGATCATCTCTCAATAAATTTTCGCCTTCATACACGCCTTTTTTGTACTCTAAAGGAGAATCGTATGGTACAAAGGCCTCATCTAATTTGTCTACCTCATCCCCATTATCGTCAAATACTTGTTGGCCATGACCTGAAAAATGAACATAAACAATATCGCCTTTTAAGATCCGTGCTTTTAAATCATTCAGCGCCTCTACGATATTTCTCTTCGTCGCGTTTTCGTCTTTTAAAAGAGTGATGTTTGACTCTTTAAAACCATGAATTTTTAACGCTGCTTTTACATGTCTTACATCATTTTCGCTCGATAATTTTGTCCAGCCACTCGATTCGGAATACTCACCGATCGCAATTATCAAAGCATGTTTTTCGCTAGATGCACTAAACGAACTTAGGAAAAACAAAAGAACCCAAACCAAATGTTTTCTTTTCATGATTAATTCAAAAAGCTATGGACGGTTTTTTCAAATTCTGATTTTTCAGAATGTATTTGCAGATTGGCTTTCGCCAAATCATATAATTGGTTCTCTAAGAGAAAACTTACAATAACAGATTGAGGATAATTTTGTGCCTTTAAATATTTGAGATCATTATGAATCTCATTCACCTTATCTAAAGAAGCTAATTTCAAGTTGAATTCTTCACTTCTGTTTTCGGAAAAAATATACACCTC
>JAHDBE010000022.1:20377-23049 GCA_020630555.1 Saprospiraceae bacterium | reverse complement strand
ATTTTACATAGTTCTGGAATGGTACGATTAGATTATTTTGACCATTACGGAATTTACAAAAGGGATAGACGATCCTATTCGCATAAACTCAGAATAATTAAGAGAATCTTACCTGATCTTATTAAAGCGCCTGAATGATGTCGTATTGAGTAATGCAATACATTTTTCCTGAGAGATCTTGAGTCAAAATCGCTGGCTGATCTCTTGAAATCAAGCTTCTGGCTTTATCAACTTCCATATTCCATGATACATTCGGAAAAGGAGCGCCCATAATCTCTTTTACAGATATATCGCTTGGACTATCCTCGTTAAACATATGATTTAAGATAGACGATTCTGTAATCGATCCAATGATCTCTTCGCCATCCATAACTGGCATTTGAGATATATCTTTCGATTTCATGATTTGGATTGTGGATTTAAGCGAGTCTGATTTTTTGGCTGTGATAAAATCTTTGCTTGACTTATAGCTTACTAAATCCTTAAGAGTCAGTTTCTTATCTATAAAGCCACGGTCTCTCATCCAATCGTCGTTAAAAATCTTACCAATATAACGACTACCGTGATCATGAAAAATAATGACGACCACATCATCTTTGGTCAACTTATCTTTTAATTGATTCACTCCAGCTAAAGCAGATCCAGCACTGTATCCAAGCAAAATTCCTTCTTTTCGCGCTAGATCTCTAGCGGCTATAGCTCCATCTTTATCCGAGACCTTTTCGAATAAATCAATAACTTCAAAGTCCACGTTTTTAGGCAATATGTCCTCTCCAATGCCTTCAGTGATATAAGGATAGATTTCCTTTTCGTCAAATACACCCGTTTCGTGATATTTTTTAAAAACTGATCCGTATGTATCGATTCCCCATACTTTTATGTTGGGATTTTTCTCTTTTAAATATTTTGCCGTTCCTGAAATAGTTCCTCCCGTACCAACGCCAACAACCAAGTGTGTTATTTTACCTTCAGTTTGCTCCCATATTTCTGGCCCCGTGGATTCATAGTGTGCCACTGCATTTGATGGATTGTCGTACTGATTACACCAAAATGAATTTGGTATTTCTTTGCTTAGTTTTTCAGCAACGCTATAATAGGACCTTGGGTCATCCGGTTCTACATTTGTAGGACATACGATAACCTCAGCACCTAAGGCTCTTAATAAATCTAGTTTCTCTTTGGACTGCTTGTCACTCGTCGTAAAAATGCATTGATATCCTTTGACACAAGCCGCAATGGCTATGCCCATACCCGTGTTTCCGCTGGTACATTCAATAAAAGTCCCTCCAGGAAGAATTTTTCCAGCTTTCTCCGCGTCTTCTACCATTTTTAATGCCATTCTATCTTTGATTGAGTGGCCAGGGTTAAATGTTTCAACTTTGGCTAAAACAAGGGCAGGGACATCCTTTACAACCTTGTTTAATTTTACTAAAGGCGTATTACCAATTGTCTCGAGAATATTGTTTTTGTACATAGATTTTTTTGCATCACATAACGACGCAAAGGTAAACCAATTCTTATTCGTAAAAGGTCATTTCGACGCGGAATCTTTTATCCTTCATTCCAAGTGCCGTAGCCACTCTAGGCGTAATTATCAAATCCACATCGTCCGAGTATAAGCCTTTTGGAATACGACTTATAACTTTGGCGAAAGCCCGCCGATTTAAAAGTGGATTATAAATTTCTATTAATGAATTGACTCGAGCCGTCCGATGCATCGCGTATAGATTATGATGGTCTGAACTCTCCTTCCATACCGCAATCCCATGCCTAGATTTAAACGATTTCTCAACATTTTCAACGGTGTCCATGGGGTTGAAAAGATCATTCTTCTTTATAAATTCCTCTCTTTCAGGAGTTTTTAAAGTGTCGACTTTCGTCAATGTGATAGTGGTGTTTTCTTCTAAGGGGTAATTAACAAGATCCTTTTGCCAACCGATATGCAAGATCTGGTCAATAGACAAATCCAAACTGGTCATCTTATTTCGACGCTGCATTGTTAAAATGTCTTGCCCAAAATATATCTTGGAAATTCTGAATATGTTGTCCTTTGGTTGGACCTTATAATAAAGAGCCGTTTTGCCATTCTCTTTTGTACTTGACAATAAATGAAGACTAAAAGGAATTCGTATTAAGTTACCCGGCGATATAATCCAAGTTTCATCGGCTTGATTTAATGAATACAAATTCTCTAAGCTGCATCCATATTGTTTTGACAAACTGTATAAAGTTTCTTTAGGTTTAACTTCGTGATACAGAAATTTGCCATATTCTGGATGTACCTCCACATACTTTCTTGAATCGTTGATGTCACGAAATTCTTGAGAATATGCAGAATACCCAAAAAGGAGGAAGCCGAATAGGTAAAGAAACCGTTTCATTGGAACAAATCGCCTTTATTTTAATTGCAAATATATTAAATTTACATTTAATATGTAAAATGCTGATAATCTGTGAAAATCTTGTGCGTCATACCTGCTAGAATGGAGTCAACACGCCTACCGCGTAAAATGCTCTTGAAAATTCTCAATAAGCCATTAATTCAATGGGTATACGAACATATCCAAGAGTGTAAACGTATAGACCAGTTAATCGTTGCAACAGATCATCAAGAAATTTTTAACCTAGTCAAAAGTTTTGACGGGGAAGCGATGATGACTAGATCATGAGAG
>JAHDBE010000022.1:0-20367 GCA_020630555.1 Saprospiraceae bacterium | reverse complement strand
TTGACGGTGAAGCTATGATGACACGCCTAGATCATGAGAGTGGCACGGATCGAGTCGCTGAAGTATTAGAAAGTCATTCAGAATTCGATTTGGTTATAAATGTTCAGGGAGATGAACCTTTGATTCATGCGGATCATCTAAACGCAATTATCGATTTATTTGAAAACGAAAACGTGCATATCGCAACTTTGGCGCAACCGATTAAAAATTCCAACGATAGCAAAGACCCTAATGTGGTAAAACTAGTTAAATCACGTTCAAATAAAGTACTTTACTTCAGTAGGGCATCCATTCCTTTTGTGCGAGATGAAAATATATTTCACCAAGCGTACAAGCATCTTGGTGTTTACGCCTTCAGATCAGCCACTCTACTAGAAATAGCAGGCTTGAGTCCATCAGAATTAGAAAAACTCGAAAAATTAGAACAATTACGGTGGCTACAAAATGGGTATGATATTCATGTGGCCTTAACACATAGAGACCTACACGGTGTGGATGTCGATTCAGACTTAGAAAGAGTCGAAGAGATGTTAAAGAAACGATGGGTTAAATAGAAAGGGAAGCAAATCTTTTCCAGATGTAAATTCATACACTTGACTTCCGTCAAAGCCTTTCAGAAATATTTTTATATCACTTGAATGTCGATGTTCATACTCACAAATAACTTGTCGACAGGCACCACAAGGTGTCACTGGGGTCTCTGTTTTTTTATTCATATTGCGTGCGACAATAGCTAATGATTCTACTGGAACTTTGGGGTTAGTATTTCCTGCACTATACAAAGCATTTCTTTCCCCACACATACACAAGGGGTATGAGGCGTTTTCTTGATTCACACCAGTAAATATTTGGCCATCCGATAGGCGAAGCGCTGCACCGACGTGAAAATTAGAGTAAGGTGCATACGCCAAGGGAAGTTGATCAATGGCCAGCTTTATAAGTTGGACATCTTTTAAATCCATTTCTTCAAAGCCTTCGTAAACCTTAACTTCACTTGTATATTGTATTTGTTTCATCGCGTTAGCGTTGGTGATTAGGATATGCAAGAATTTAGCCAATTATCCTAAACCGAAAAATATAAGACATGAAACTAGGAGCATTTTCTATTAGCCTATCGGTAAAAGACCTAAATAAATCCATAGAGTTTTATGAAAAACTAGGTTTTACAAAATTAGCTGGCGATTTGAGTCAGAATTTTATAATTCTTAAAAATGGTGAAACAGTCATAGGTTTGTTCCAAGGAATGTTTAACGGCAATATCTTGACCTTCAATCCTGGATGGGATCAAAATGGAAAGGAAACTGATCCTTTCCTAGATATCCGTGAAATTCATAAGAAACTTTCCGACGAAGGAATTGATCCTAGTAGTGATTTTAAGGATAATCCTAATGGCCCAGGTAGTTTTATGATATCGGACCCAGATGGAAATGTCATTTTAATTGACCAACACCGATAGCTATTTCCACCACACGAGCATATCAATATTATCAAGGATTACGATTCTTATTCACAATTTTAGTTGGGATCTCCTTGGTTAAATTCGGTTATTCTGAAACCGAAATTGGAAATTATGAAGCCTTTATTTTTATAAGTTCCATCCTCACAGTGTGCTGGTCCATAGGACTTAAGAATGCTACTTTGTCTCTGTACCCAACTCTGTCTTCATTGGATAAGAAAACAATTCTTACTGATTTTTTTATCCTGTTGAATATTTTGGGGCTCATTACAAGTCTATTGGTTTTTTTTAACGGACAAGAATTATTTAAACTATTTGGCTTCAACAAGCTAATAGATATTAGACCTTTTGCCGTTTTTGTGTTTCTTAGTTTTTGCTCGATCGTTACCGAAGTAATTCTTATACTTAAAGAGAAATCTAGAGAGCTTCTCCTGTGGGGAATTCTAAGCTTTACCTCTCTGTTTATTCTAATATTTCTAACAGCCATGTCAAAAAATAGCACTGAAGGTATTTTTTTGATTTTGGCATATTGGGCCTTTTTTAGATATCTGTATACATTATTAGCGGTCATTAGATTCAGTGGATGGAAGCCAAGATTCTACATGATCAGGAGACTTTTAATTTTTGCATTGCCATTGATCCTAACGGTGTTCATGGGTTACGGAATGGAATATATTGATGCATGGATTGTTGGAAATACATTGGGGATTGAGAGTTTTGCAATTTTTAAATATGGGGCTCGTGAATTGCCCTTAGTTACTTTGGTTATTGGTGCATTAGTAGGGACAAGCATTCCAAAGGCTTTGGATAAGAATTCTCCCCATCAAGTTAAAGCCGAAGTGAGAAAATTGATGCGTGTTATTTATCCTGTTGCCTGCCTTATAATGCTCCTTTCGCCAGTTGTTTTTCCTTTAATCTACAGCGACGCCTTTATTGAATCCGCTGTGGTGTTTAACGTTTATTTGCTAATCATTATCAGTCGCTTCTTACTTCCCCAGATTTATTTATTAGCAAATCACTATACCAAAACACTTCTGATAGTAACTTTTTTTGAACTTCTTCTAAATCTTTCGTTGAGTCTTTTATTGGTTGAATCCTTTGGATTGGCCGGAATTGCTTTCGCTACGTTTATGGCCTTCTTAATTCAAAAAATGGTCCTAGTATTTTTATGTAAGAAAAAGCTTAACATTGGCGTAAGCCAATATATAGATCTTAAATCTTATGGCTTGTACAGTATGCTATTGATGGTCTGTTTTATAATCTCAATGACATATCTATGAGTGTTTTAATAGGTGGTTCGGGAAGTACGGGTTCATCGCTTTTAAGAAGGATTTTAAATAGACATTCTAGTATTTATTGTGGACCTGAAACGAGTTTGTTTTGTAAGAAGCCGTTATATGAAAATTGGAATACTAATAAATACAGGATTTTAAAACGTGGTTTTTTGGGTTTAAGAAACGACTCGTGGCATTTATATAACGGGACGGATCTATATAAAGAAGAATCTATCCATAGTCTAGAATCTGTTGGGAATTTAATCAAAAACTGTAACGATTTTGTATCATTTGCAGAGGCCTATTTTAATAAGCCCCTTGAGTACCATGGCAAAAGTCTTTGGATTGAAAAGACCCCAGCGAACTCGTACCATTTCACAAATTTTAAAAGTGCTTTTAATCGTAGTAAAACGATCCATATGGTTCGTCACCCGTACGAAACCATTTTGTCTTTAATGGGAAGAGGCTTTAATATGTACTACAGTTGTGCGCTTTATTTATTAAATACAAGCTTTGGCTTAAGCCAAAGAAACTCTATTAACCATCTGACGATTTCGTATGAATCACTCGTGAATAGTTCAGAAGTGACAATAGAAGAATGTTTAAATTTTTTAGACTTGGAATATGAGTCTTCTATGTTTATTACCGAGGACAAAATTTATGATGACGATCCACCGATAATAGGTGAGTGGAGAAGTCAGGAGACAGATCCGATTGCGCTGCAAAGTTCGAAATTTGATGAGCTCAAAATAGAAGAACAGCATCATTTAATTCAAGCCGCGAATTCTATTAAAATTAATTCGTCTTATGCCAAGAAGTTTAATTTATCGCATCTGACGATTAAGTCTATAGCTAAAGAATTAAATTACAATTTTACGGAATCTGATGACTTCGTTAATTTTGAGAAAGAAAAACTTAAAGATCAGTGGATGCGTTTTACTCGCGCATATCCCTTTCATTTTATTAAATATCCAATTGATTTAATCCATTGACTTTCGAAATTTTTAAAGAGCGATTAGGATCTCAATTTTCAGAAAGAGAAATTTATGAAATCACGAGAGCAGTAAAGGAAGATCTTTTAAATTGGTCATTGCCATATCCTGAACGTGAGCTTACTACCGAGGAAAAAATAAGGCTCGAAGACAGTTTAATTGCGCTATTAAGTGGTACCCCCTTAGCATATGTAACCGGAGTCAGTCATTTTTATGACTTTAAATTATTCGTGGATCAAAATGTTCTAATACCGAGACCCGAAACGGCAGAGCTGGTTCATACCGTTATTCAAGATTATAAAACGGTGAGTAGCAATTTTTCCATATTGGAGATAGGTACTGGAAGCGGATGTATTGCCTTAGGTCTTTCTAAGCATTTATCAATGGCGGATATAACGGCGATCGAGACTTCTCCAAATGCGTTAAAAGTAGCTCAGAAAAATGCTCGTGAATTGGGTCTTGAAGTTACCTGGTTAGTTGTAGACTTCTTGAGAGATTTTTCTAGCATTGATAAAAATTGGGATATAATAACGAGTAATCCTCCATATATAGAGCCGCAAGAACGGGATAGGATGGACCCTCATGTTATCATGCACGAACCTCATCTTGCTTTGTTTACAGAGGAGAATAATGGACTGATTTTCTATCAAAAAATATATGAGTTCGCTAAAGAAAGACAAACGTCTGGTCAAAAAGTATATCTGGAAATGAATGAATTTCGATCGGATGAAATCGATTTAATTTTTTCGAATCAACAGATGTACAAAACCAAAATTCTTTATGATTTAAATGGTAAGCCTAGAATTTTACGTGCTATCAAAAATTAACCTCCACTTCTTTTGACATCTCTAAATCCCTCCTTTTTAAGAATCTCCATAATCTTAGTACAATGATCCCCTTGGATCATGATCTCACCATCTTTGACGGCGCCACCGACACCACATTTTGATTTAATAGATTTACCTAGTTCCTTGAGATCTTCTTCGTTGGAATTTATGCCTGTGATTAAAGTCACCTTTTTTCCGCCTCTTCTTTTTCTGTCCAAAAAAACTCGGACTCTTGAGTTTTTATCCAAGCTTGAATCCGTGTTTTCAATTTCTATCTCTTGAGGTAATTCAATAGGGTCGTCAGAGGCAAGTAATTTGAATTGCTCCCAATTCAGATTTTTGTTATCACTCATTATTGGTCTTTTCGCTTCCAATTAAAATTCAGCATTCGAAGAATAAGAAAGCCCAGATCTTGGGATCCATAACTTGAATTCGATAAAACAACTACACCTGTTAAAGTTTCAGGGATGTAACCAATATACGCATGATGTCCACTTGTTTTACCACTATGCATGACGATGTCATATCTCTTTCCGTGATCTAAAATATGCCATGCTTTACCGATGTAAATTTGCTCATTGATTGAGGTCTGTCTTTCGATGCGATGGTTTTTAAACAAAACATTATCAAGATGAGTATTGCTCATCTGCATATTGGCACGCAGATATTGAACAAGATCAGAGGCAGATGATTTTAACCCTTCTGATCCTTCAAATGATCTAAATGCCCATGGGCTGACTTTCCTCATACTCCGATCATGACCATCAGCAATGTCATTAAGATGTCTTTCACTTTCGTGAATGTATGTGTTTTGCAGATCTAAAGGGCCGGTTATATATTTCCAGAGAGCGTTCTCATAATTGAGTTGTGTCACATTTTCTATGACAATTTCTAATAAGGCATAATTAGTATGCGAGTATTTAAAGGTCTTTTCCTCTTTGGGTACATATTCCTTAAAATACTCCAGTAGTGATTCCTTAGAATAATGGGCATATGGATTTCTTGGATCCTTTTCATATCGACCAAACCCCTCAGGTCGTTTCGGGAAATAAGAATAATGAGAGAGTAAATCGTTTATCGTTAGATCTTGTAATCTAGGGTTTTGCCACTCCTCTAGAAGATAGTGGTTTATGGATAAATCGGTATTAATTAATGCATTGGTTTCTAGAACAGAAATTAAAGAAGCGGTAAAGACTTTGCTTATGCTTCCGACTTCAAAAACACTTCCCTCATTAAGAGTTGTTGGTGATTTTGACGAAAATCCAGAAAAGGTAAAATGATATGTGGAATCCCCATCAATTAAAGCAATAACCATTTCTGGGGTTTTTCCCCAATCTATCTCCGTATCATACATAATGATCTTGCGAATCTCATCTCGAAGATCCTCCTGTTGGGCTATACCTCCGGTACCCAAAAAAATGATATATACTATGCTGATCCAGCGCATAATTACAACAACTCCCTAAAGTTAACAATAGTTCGTTTCTTAAAAAGCGCCTTAACTTTTATCAATCTTTTGTCCTGATAACGCCTTCTTGATTGAACTTTCCATGGCTTTTTGTGCAAAAGGCGCTGTGAATTGATTAAACGAGTGCATGGCCCTTTCAATGGCATCTTTATCCTCCTTGTTTCGAGTGGTAATAAGGGATTCTAAAAGAGTATTAAACTCTTTTAACTCCTTAGAATTTAGAAGCTCAACGTGATTGTCTAAAAATTTATTGGCTGAAAGAATGACATTGTCTGCCTCATTTCTTGATTCTAACAAAGCCTTTACTTTCATATCCGACTCTGCATTTTTTATGGAATCTAGCAGCATTTTTGCCATTTCTTCTTCTGAGATGCCATATTGTGATCTGATCTCTATTTGTGTTTCAGTGTTAGATCGGAGTTCTTTAGCTTTTACCTTCAGTATGCCGTCCGCATCGAGAATAAAATGTATCTCAATTTTAGGGATACCCGCAGGATATGGAGGAATTCCTTTTAAGATAAACTCTCCTAGCTTACGATTGTCCTCGACTAAATCTCGTTCGCCTTGATAAACGGCCACCTTGAGATTAGTTTGTCCATCTACAGAAGTCGTGTATTGTCTCCCTGCACGATGAGGTACTTTGGAATTTCTTGGAATTATTACATCCATCAGGCCTCCTACCGTCTCTATTCCTAAAGATAAAGGTGTTATATCCAATAACAGAATGTCCTTTCTATTTCCAGAAAGTATATCGCCTTGAACAGCCGCCCCTAAGGCAACTACTTCATCTGGATTCAAACTATCGTTGACTTGTACGCCAAAAAACTTTGAGACCTCTTTTTTAACTAAAGGGATTCTAGTCGAACCTCCAACTAGAACAACTTCATCGATATCATTTTTACTCAAGCCAGAATCAGTTAAAGCAGAATCACAGGATTTTATGGTCTTCCCAACCAATGGTGAAATTATAGTTTCAAATCCTTCGAGTGTCAGCTCTAGCTCTATTTGACCGAACGATGCTTTGAAAACAGGCTCAAAACTTAATCTCTTTTTTGCCTCGATCGCTAGTAAGCGAAGACTTTGTTTGTCTCCTTCGTTATCAAGATTTTTAAGTCGAGGATATTTGTCTGCCCAAGTATTCAGAATCATTTGGTCAAAATCATCACCCCCTAAAAAGCTGTCTCCATGTGTGGACAAAACTTCAAAAATACCTTGATGAAGTTTTAGTATTGATACGTCAAAAGTCCCGCCTCCAAGATCATAAACTGCTATAGTTTTTTCTTCAATTGGGTTGTGCCCAATGCCGTAAGCTAAACTTGCAGCAGTGGGCTCATTTATTATTCTTAAAACTTCCAATCCGGCAAGTTTACCCGCATCTCGAGTCGCTTGCCTTTGTGCGTCATTAAAATAGGCTGGCACTGTGATGACACATTTACTCACGTCCTGACTCGTCGCTTTTTGCACTCGCTCTTTTAAAGCTTTAAGAATATAAGAAGATAACTGAACTGGACTATAAAATGTGTTGCCCACTTTTATTTTGACAAGAGTGTCATCTGGATTATCGATGATTTCGTAGGAGAAATGTGATTTGTAATCTTCGACGTCTTTAAACGATTTCCCTAACAGTCTTTTAACGGAATAAATGGTTCGCTCTGGATTCTCTTCTAAATTTGTTAATGCTTTATCACCAATAATAAAGCGGTCATCTTCATCAATAAATATGGCGGAGGGTACTAAAGTGTTTTTACCGTTTTCATCTTTGACGCAAGTCGAAACTCCATCTTTTACAAAGGCTACCAGGCTATTTGTTGTGCCCAGATCAATACCTACAACCAGTTCGGTAGTTTTTTCAATATCTCCACTCTTCATATCAATCGATACGCGCGCCATATTTTGATGTTTTGTGTAAAAATCTACATTTTAAAATGTAACTGCCTAGTCTTAAACATATATCTTAAATATAAGTTTCTTAACTATGAACGTACCAACTCATTTTCTGACCAACAAAGTCAACCGACTGTTTCTCGTCTTAAGTGGTCTCTTCATTACAAACACTTTAGTGGCTGAATTCATTGGTGTGAAGATTTTTTCGTTGGAGAAAACCTTGGGATTTGATTCCTTCGATTGGACTTTATTTGGAACAGAAGGTTTAGGGTTTAATCTTACCGCAGGAGTATTATTATGGCCTATTGTTTTTGTTATGACTGATGTGATTAATGAATATTTTGGTCATAAAGGGGTTCGGTTTTTAAGTTTTATGGCCGTTGGTTTAATCTTATTTGCATTTGTTATTGTGTATGGTGCGATTTGGCTTTCGCCAAATGCATGGTGGCAGTATGAGAGTGGAAAACTCAATGGTGGACAGATTGTGGATATGAACCAAGCTTTTCAAAAAATATTTGGTCAAGGATTATGGATAATTGTAGGTTCTTTGATCGCCTTTCTTATTGGTCAGATTGTTGACGTGTTAGTCTTTCATCGAATTAGGCGATGGACGGGAGAGTCTAAGGTTTGGTTGCGCGCCACTGGATCGACTTTAGTTTCTCAGTGGATCGATAGTTATGTCGTATTACTCGTGGCATTTTGGATCGGGGCGGATTGGGACCTCACTAGAGTCTTAGCCATCGGTACAGTCAACTACATTTATAAATTTGTAGTAGCGATAGCGTTAACGCCTGCGATATATGCATCTCATAAAGTTATCGACAGCTATTTAGGAGAAAGTTTGGCAGTTCAACTTAAATCCCAAGCGGCAGAATAAATATCAAATTAAAAATTAATTAATATAAAATTCACATATATAATGTGATCTCAACTAACTTTGCACAAACCAATTATTCAAATAAACCAACCAGTATGAAAAAACTACTACTTAGGTTGAGTGCACTCGTGTTAATGGTGTGCTTCACAATGAATCTAAGTGCTCAAGGAGAAACTACAGCTTCAATGAGTGGGACGGTATCTGACAGTAACGGAGAGTCCGTTATTGGAGCTACAGTTCTTGCTACGCATACACCTTCAGGTGTAACTTATGGTACAGTCTCAGATGCGCTTGGATATTATCAAATTCCAAACATGCGCGTCGGTGGGCCTTACACGCTTGCGATTTCTTACGTCGGTTATAGCGATGTAAATGTCGAAGGGATCATTCTACGCTTAGGTGAGAAGCGCCGTCAAAATTACATCATGAATGAAGGTGGTGTAACCCTTGACGAAGTCGCTATTGTTGCTCAAGCAGGATCTATTGGATTAAATTCTGGAGCTTCAACAAGCATCGAACAGGAGGATATCTTAAAGATGCCGACCTTAAACAGGGATTTTAATGACTTTACACGTTTAACTCCACAGTCTCGTCAAACTTTTGGCGGTGGTGTGTCGATTGCAGGTATGAATAATCGTTACAATGCCATATATATTGATGGTGCAGTGAATAACGATGTATTTGGTTTGGCAGATAACGGCACTAACGGGGGACAAACTGGAATTGCACCGTTTAGTATCGATGCGATCGACCAGATTCAAGTGGTTGTTTCTCCATATGATGTAACATATGGTGGATTCGCCGGCGGTGGTATTAATGCCGTAACTAAAAGTGGAACAAACCAGATTCAAGGATCAGCTTACTATTTTCTTCAAAATGAAAGCCTAGCGGGTAAAACCAACGGAACTATAATCGAAAGAGCAGGAGGTAGTGATGATGATAGAGAATCACTAGATGAGTTTACAAATTCATTAATTGGTTTCTCTGTAGGAGGTCCAATAATTAAGGACAAAGCCTTCTTTTTTGTAAACGCTGAATTTCAAAATGATGAAACGCCTCGTCCTTTTGCCATTTCGCAATATGAAGGAGATACTGATGAGGCTGGCCTAAATTCACTTAGAAATTTCTTACAGGAAACATATAACTATGATGCCGGAGAATTTGGTGATAAAATTGGAAAGCTTGAAGGAACTAGATTATTTGCGAAAGTAGATTATAAATTAAACGATGATCATTCTCTAACTCTTCGCCATAATTACACGAAAGGGGAGCAGCTAAATCAATTTTCATCTACTAATAGCCGAATTAATTTCGGAAACAATGGTATAAATTTCCCAACAACAACAAACTCAACGGGTATTGAATTGAAATCTAATTTCGGTACTAACATGAGTAACAAACTGATCGTGGGGTATACTACAGTTAGAGATGATAGAGATCCTATAGGTGATCCATTCCCTAACGTGTTTATCTTAGATGGTGAAGGCGCTATCTCTTTTGGGTCAGAAGCATTCTCTACGGCTAATGCCTTAGACCAAAATGTGCTAACAATTACGGACAACTTTAAAATGTACAAAGGGGATCATACCATCACTATTGGTACACACAATGAGTTTATCAGCTTCTATAACTTATTCATTCGTCAAAACTTCGGATCATATTTCTTCCTTTCTTTGGATGATTTCTATAATGGAAACGTAACTGGTTTTGATAGATCTTACTCCTTAGTAGATAATGTAACCGGAGATGGATCTGCGGCTGCTGCCGAATTTGATGCAGCTCAATTTGGATTCTATATACAGGACGAATGGGCAGTCAATAATCAATTGACATTAACCGGAGGATTAAGATTGGATATTCCAATGTTGTCTACAGATCCTAATATTGATCCTAGTTTCAATACGACTACATTACCTGCACTTGCTAATTCTTATGATTTACAAGGTGCAGAAGGAGGAAGTGCTCCTTCTGGACAATTGATGTTTTCTCCTCGTTTAGGATTTGACTATCAATTAAATAATACGACAGCGATTCGTGGTGGACTTGGTGTATTCACAAGCCGTGTGCCATTTGTTTGGCCAGGAGGTATGTATACAAACAACGGTTTAACAATAGGAGGATTGGATGAAGGTGATCTTGACGAAGTGACGTTCATCGGTGATGCTTTTGGTCAACCAGAAAACCCAAATTTCACAGTGCCTTCAGGTCAAGTGGATTTATTTGCGGATGATTTTAAATACCCTCAAGTATTTCGTGCAAGTTTAGGAGTAGATAAAACATTTGGTGATGGATGGAGAACATCTATAGAAGGTATTTACACGAAAACTCTAAACAATGTTTTCTACCAAAACGTAAACTCAGATCCTACAGTTGACTTTAACTGGACAAACGGTGGAGATGATCGACCCATCTTTACAAGAGGAAGAATTGATGATACGTACACTGCGGTTTACTTAGCATCTAACACTAACGAAGGATATTCATATAACATGACCGCTTCCGTTGAAAAAGACTTTAGCAATGGATTAAGCGCTTTTGCGGCGTATTCAGTTGGAGATGCTGAGGCAATTTTCGAAGGAACATCGTCACAAAACTCTTCTCAATGGAGAGGGGCATTTACAGTAGACGGTAGAAATAATGCTGAAATTGGACGATCTGATTTTGCATTAGGAAATAGACTTATTGCAGGTGCGGGATATACACAAGATTGGACAGGAGATGGAAACTTTAATACAAGTATTTCTGTATTCTACAACGGCCAATCTGGTGAATTATACTCATATGTTTACGATACTAGAAACATAAACAATGAGTCAGGATCTACAAGTAGAGAGAGACACTTAATTTATGTGCCAGCTGATCAAAATGATATTCTTCTTATTGATGATGGAGATGTAACTGCGGCTGAGCAATGGACAGCTCTAAATACATTCATCGAAGAAGATGACTATTTAAGTGGGCGTAGAGGTCAGTACGCAGAGAAAAACTCTAACCGTACACCGTTTACGCATACTATTGATTTAAGAATATCTCAGGACATTGGAGCGAATGTCGGAGGTAATGGTAACAGACTTCAGTTGTCTCTTGATATTTTCAATTTCGGAAATATGATTAATAAAAACTGGGGAGTGGTTTATAGTAACCCATTTGCATACAGAATCCTTAACTATGAGGGATTAGCAGCTGATGGTACAACACCACAATTTACTTTTTCTGAGTCTGATCTTGGAGATGACAGATTTGGAATAAGTGACAGACCAAGTCGTTGGAGAGGTCGTATAGGTTTACGATATACATTCAACTAAAAAAAACAAGATATAAATTTTTAGAGCCCACTATTACAGTGGGCTTTTTTTATGTCACAAATTAAACTTTAGGAACGTTACAATCAGGAATTGCGTAGTTTTGTTGAGCTCCAAATTCCAAAAACAGACCCATCATGAAAAAAGGTACTCTCTTTCTATTGGTTTTAATCTGTGCATGGACCTTAAACGGACAGATAGTCATTTCAGAAATAAGCTATAATCCTCCAGAATCGAATCAAGATTCTCTAGAATACCTGGAGTTATACAATGCAGGAAATTCATCGGTTAACCTCATTGGTTACAGTTTCTTGACTGGTATTAATCACGTTTTTGGCGACATTACATTTCCTTCAGAATCGTTTTTAACATTATGTGTGGACAGCTCGGCATTTAAAAATGCTTTTGGTTTTTCAGCTCTTCAATGGGACGGAAATAACTTAAATAATTCAGGCGAACCAATTGTTCTTATCGATCCATTTGGAACACGTGTAGATTCTGTTAATTATTCAGACAGTGATCCTTGGCCTGATCAAAATGCAGGTACCGATGGTGTTGGAGGATCGATTGAGTTATGTGATCTGTTAGGTGATAATTCTATGGCAGCCAATTGGCGGGTTTCTACAAATTTTCTTGCTGTAAACGGCGATGGTACACCAATCTTCGGAACACCGAATAGTAATAATTCCGCTTCATGTACATCCTCGGCAGATATAACGGTTGTAACCGATGGTTTAAATTTTGTGCCTTCGGATATTACCATAAATGTGGGGCAAACCGTACAATGGATTAACACAGGGGGACTTCATAACGTAAATGGTTCTGTAGATACATTTCCAAATAACCCGTTAGGTTTTCTAAGTGGAGAACCAGATGGGTCGGCCTGGTCTTTTGAATTCCAGTTTTCAGAGATAGGATTTTATGAATATCAATGCGATGAGCATTCAGAATTGGGGATGATCGGTTCGGTCACTGTAGAGGACACAACTGAATTAAAAACTGCCGATTTAATAATTACTGAGATTTTATATAATGATCCTGGTTCTGACTCTTTAGAGTTTATCGAGATATATAACCGAAGTGAATCAAGCGTCAATTTGCAGGGATTTGCTTTAGGAGATTTAGTAAGTTACACTTTTGGTGATACTGTTTTGGCTTCCGCCAATGTTATTGTTGTGGCAAAACATTCAGATAAGTTTGAAGAGGCTTTTGGTTTTTCTCCTCTTCAATGGGATTCAAATACTGGCCTTAGTAATTCGGGAAGCGTCATTTATTTACGTGATACGATAAACACCATCATCGATTCAGTATCTTATGAAGATAATGTGCCTTGGCCGGAAGAAGCAGATGGTTTCGGATACTCTTTAAGTTTATGTGATCCAACTGGAAATAATGATTTTGGACTGGATTGGAGACTTGCCAATACTCCTGTTGGATATGAAATTAATATGATCGAAATTGTCGCTAATCCTGGGTACTTGGCTCCTTGTGAATTTCGAATCGGAGAAATTAATGGAGTTGATTCACAAAGCGGAATACCCTTAGAAGATGGATTAGCAGTAAGGACTTCTGGGATCGTTTATGGTATTAATATGAGAGAACCAGGTTTACAGTTTACCTTAATTGATGAATTTGGATCCGGAATTGGCACAATAAACTTAGATGATAACTTCGGATATGAAGTAACTGAAGGCGACAGACTAAATGTTGAGGGGACAATTGGTCATTTCAATGGTCTTACTCAAATTTCATTGACGAAAGTCGAACAAGAATCCATGGATAATTCTCTCATTCCACCCACCATTGTGACAGACCTAAGCGAGAATACGGAATCTCAATTAGTTAGAATGACAGGCGTATATCTTGTGGATACAGAAGCCTGGGATGCATCAGGTGAAGCCTTTAATGTGCTTATGACAAATGGCTCTGATACCATTACAGTAAGAGTGGACGAACAAACGAATATAATTGGACTGGAATACCCCACAGGATCTTTTAATATAACTGGAATTGGTGGACAATTTGATAGCTCTGAACCTCATACTGATGGGTATCAACTGTTTCCAAGATACCTAGAAGATATTGCTCCATTTATCCCTTTTGTAGAACCATATCCAGAACATTCAATTGCTGAAATCACTACAGTTGATGCGGAAGGTGTCGTAGATTCTTTAGGAGTTGGTTGTACATTAACAGGTGTTGTACATGGTGTTAATTTTAATGGCGGCGGTCTTCAATTCACCTTGATCGATGATTTCAATGATGACATTGAAGTATATCGAGAATCCGGAAATTTAAATTATGTGGTGGTAGAAGGGGATAGTTTAGTCGTAAAAGGTCTTGTAGATCAAGTTTTTGGACAAACACGTTTATTAGTAGATTCTATTCAATGGGTATCCAGTAATGCCACAGTTAAAACACCACAAGTCGTTTCCGAATTGACCGAAGATTATGAGTCTAATATCCTTCGAATCGAAAATTTGGATTACGTGGATCCCTCTCAATGGTTTGGCGATGGACAGAGTTTTAGTGTGCTCTTAACAGATGGCGACAACACCTTCGAAATATTTATAGATAACGATACAGAGATGTCCTCTTTGGCGGCCCCTGAGGCGCCGTTTATTATATGTGGCATCGGCGAACAAAATGACCCAGTCAGTCCTTTTGACTCAGGGTATAGGTTAAAGCCGCGTTACTTGGCGGATATTAAATATCCCGAACCTCTTCCTGAATATACTATTGGCACTGTCACTACAAATGATTTGAATGGAATTCCAGATTCAATCGGTGTTGAATGCCGACTTCGGGGAATAGTCCATGGTATTAACCTAAATAGTAATGGTCTAGCTTTTACCTTGATTGATGATAATGGGGATGGTATTCAAGTATTTAATGCTATTGATGATTTAGCTTATAATGTAAACCAAGAGGATCAAATTATCGTTCAAGGCGAGATCAAACAATTCAATGGTCTAGCTAGAATAGATGCTACAGAGATAGAGTTTATCAATGGATTTAATATCCTTCAAGAGCCCATGGATGTATCCGTGTTAGACGAATCGACGGAATCACAAATGATTCGATTGAGTAATATGAACTATGTAGATCCGACCGAATGGCAAGGGGATGGCTCGAGTTTTGAAGTGCGAATAACGGATGGATCAAATGAGTATATTATGCTCATAGACGATAACACGGAGATGTCCGATATGGAAGCGCCTAACGCGCCGTTTCATGTTGTAGGAATAGGGTCTCAGAACGATGTGTTATCCCCATTTGATATGGATTATCTTTTTACACCGCGGTATTTAGCCGATTTTGATCCTATTAATTCTATTCCTTCCGTTAAGTCTAGTGGATTTTATTTAAGTCCCGTACCAGCGTCCGACTGGTTGAATATAGAGTGGGTTAGTGAACCTAGTTCGCTTACCGTGCTGAGTATGATGGGGCAAGAAATCATGGTCTTTCCTGTAGACAATAGGATTGACGTAAGTCAGCTTAAAGCGGGATCCTATCTTCTACAGATTGAATGGGATGGATATACATTGACGAAAGTCTGGGTAAAAATAGATTAGTCTTCTAAGTAAACGGCACGTTCTTTGGCTTTCGCCAAATCTACTTTGATGTTTTCTTTCAAAGTGGTCGCCAATGAAATCCCCATATATTTAACATGTATGGGGAAGGACTTGTGTTTGCGATCGACAAGCACGGCGACTTCTACCTTTTTTGCTAAGACATCCATTAAAGGTTTGGAAGCATAAAAAAGAGTCCGTCCCGTATTCGCCACATCATCAATTAAAATAATGGATTTTCCTTTGAGCTCTTTTCCCTCACGCGAGATCTGAATATCATGAGTAAGAGGATCGGCCGGATTTAATTTTATCTGACATAACTCAAATTCGGCATCCGAAATTTTTGAAAGATGAGATTTCAGAATCTTTGCAAAACCATATCCATTGTTATTTATACCAGCTAAAATGAGCACATTTTCCTCGTAATTGTGCTCGAGAATCTCGTATGCAAGGCGCTTAATTTTTTGCTGAATCTGATTTGAATCAAGAATCTTCATGGATAAAGTTTGCCTTACAAAGATAAAATAACCCTTGATATCTATTAGGGGGTATTACCAACTCTTCGTATTTTCCACGCGAGTAATTGTGGACTTATGGGAATTCAACAAATCATTTTTGCTTTTATCCTCTTTGTAAGCTTTGTCGTGGCTTATACAGCGTATTCCAGTTTGTATAGAAATATAAAATTGGGTAAAGATTTTGATCCTGGCGGCCATGAAGGAGAGCGTTGGAAGAATGTTCTGTTGATTGCTTTTGGTCAAAAAAAGATGTTCAAACGATGGATTCCGGGTCTTCTTCATTTCTTTATTTACGCAGCCTTTTTAATTACGCAGATCGAACTAATTGAAATTATGATTGATGGGCTCTTTGGGACTCATCGCTTGTTTGCTCCTTACCTCGGGGGGCTTTATACATTTACTATAAGCTTTATCGAAATACTTTCTGTCTTAGCTCTCTTTGCGACTGTGATTTTTCTGATTCGGAGAAATATTCTCAAACTTCCTCGTTTCACCAAAGTGGAGATGACAGGATGGCCATTTATAGATGCTAATTTGATTCTTTTTGGAGAGATCGCTCTAGTGGCGGGAATATTTATGATGAATGGGGCTGATATCGTTTTGCAACAGGTGGATCCTGAACATTATCATCAAACGGGATTTTTTGCTATAAGTGGTTGGTTGGGACCTATGTTGTTTGATGGATTAGGTAAAAATATTCTCGAACTTATAGAACGATCAGGATGGTGGTTACATTTAATCACAGTCCTTCTTTTCTTGAATTACCTCAGACATTCAAAGCATTTACATATTTTTCTGGCGTTTCCAAACGTCTTTTTTACTCCCATTAAATCAAGAGGTGAAATGGAAAATATGCCGTCAATAATGAATGAAGTAAAATCAATGATGGGATTGGCTTCAGATACGAGTGAAGAACTTTCAGATGAAGATTTGGAGTTTGGAGCCAATGATGTTTTTGGACTGAGTTGGAAAAATATTCTTGAGTCCTACACATGTACAGAGTGTGGTCGATGCACGGATGTGTGTCCAGCGAATACCACGGGAAAAGTTCTTTCTCCCAGAAAAATAATGATGGACGTCAGAGATAGAGCGGATGAAGTGGGTTGTAAAATAGACGAAGGTAAAGAGCGTTACATGGAAGAAGGATTAAGAGGAAAAGGAGAAAAACTGTCAAAAGCTAATTTTAATGATGGAAAGAGCTTATTTGATTACATCAGTAGAGAAGAAATTCACGCATGTACGACATGTAATGCCTGTGTCGAGGCCTGTCCAGTTTTACTTAACCCATTAGATATTATTCTTAAAATGCGTCGTTACGAGATTCTTACGGAATCCGCTGGACCGCAGGAATGGTTGCCTATGTTCACTAGTTTGGAAAATTCTGGATCGGTTTGGCAAATTCCTGATGATAGAGATGCTTGGTCTAAATCAGAGTAAAATGAAGTATTTAAACCTTTTATTAGTATCTGTTTTTTCTTGTGTCTTTTTACATGCACAGCATACTTTTAGTATTGTAGCAATTGATACTATTACAGGAGAAATTGGATCGGCAGGTGCCACCTGTTTGACCTCTGCAGATTGTGGAAATTGCGGAGGTGCCGTAATAATTAGTGGAATTATTCCAGGTAAAGGTGCCATTAATAGTCAGGCCCAGATTTGTATTCCTAATACCAACTTAAACAATGGTCTTAGCTTGCTAGAACAAGGAGGGTTTTCTGCGGGCACTCTGATCGATGAATTGATTTTAAATGACGCCTGTATCTTTGGATCCACACAGGATAGACAGTACGGTGTAGTTCTATTCAAAGATGATAGTTCAGTTTCTGCAAATTCGTTTACAGGATCTAATGCACTCGATTACGCAGGTCATCGAGTAGGGGATACTTATGCTATTCAAGGTAATATTTTAATTGGTCCAGAAGTATTGGATGAAATGGAAAATAATTTTCTATTTGCAGAAGGGACACTGGCTGATCGATTGATGGCAGCCATGCAGGGCGCTAATATACCTGGGGCAGATGAAAGGTGTTTGGATGAGGGACTTTCGTCAAAGAGTTCTTATCTACGTGTGGCAAAACCAACTGATTCCGAGGGAGACTATTATATTGATATTGTCGTTGGAGAGCCTATGAATGATGAGGACCCAATAGATATCTTGCAAGAACAATATGATGATTTTATTTCGACGTCGACGGAAGATTTGAAATTTGAATTTTCAATATTCCCTAATCCTAGTCCCGGGGTTTTTAATATCTATAGCTCTCATGAAATTACTCAACTGGATTGTCAGGATATGAATGGAAAAAGTGTCAGTAGAAATGTCACGCGACATGGTTCAATTTATCAATTAGAGGTCCTTTCTGAATCAGGAGTATATGTATTAAGCTACTCTCTTAATAAGAGACGATACACTCAGTTAATCACAAAAGTGAAGTAAAGATTATGCAGGTTAAAACTATGGCCGAATGGCAAACTGAAGGAAAACAACCCGAAGTTCTTTTTTGGGTAGGTTGTGCAGGGAGCTTTGATGCAAGAGCTCAGAAGGTGACGAAAGCCTTTGTAAAGATTCTTAATCAACTCAACATAGATTTTGGTATTCTAGGAAATGAGGAAAGTTGCACTGGTGATCCAGCTCGTAGGGCGGGTAATGAGTTTGTTTTTCAAATGCTAGCGATTCAAAACATAGAAACTTTAAATATGTATGGGGTCGAAAAAATTGTGACGGCTTGTCCCCATTGTTTTAATACTTTGAAAAATGAATATCCAGCATTGGGAGGTCAATATGAAGTTATTCACCACTCTCAGTTTTTACAAGGACTGATTGATGAAGGTCGACTAAGTTTCGAAGGTGGAGCATTTAAAGGTAAAAAGCTTACCTACCATGATTCGTGCTATTTAGGCCGTGTAAATAATGAATATCAGGCGCCTAGATCATTGTTAGAGTCCTTGGATGTCGACTTAGTAGAACTTAAAAGATGTAAGACTAACGGTTTATGTTGCGGTGCCGGAGGTGCTCAAATGTTTAAGGAAGATGAAAAAGGAGAACGCTCGATCAATATTGAGCGTACCGCTGACGTCCTAGAATCTGGAGCTAAAATTGTTGCAGCAAATTGTCCATTTTGTATTACCATGCTTTCTGATGGTCTTAAAGCGCATGAAAAAGAAGAAGAAATTATGGTGTACGATTTGTCCGAATTAATTGTAAACGCGAAACAGTGGTAGCATGATATTAGATTTAATTGCCTTAGAGGATTCTTCTAGAGTATGGATCTATCAGGCCAATCGAGAACTGTCTTACGAAGAACTAGATTTTGCTCGAGATAAACTTTTTCCATTTCTGGAACAATGGACTTCACATAATCAAAGTTTATGTGTTTATGGAAATATATTTCATCGACGCTTTTTAGGACTCTTCGTTGATGGATCTAAGTCATCTAGCCCAAGTGGTTGTTCTATTGACTCTTCGGTGAATTTCATAAAAACCTTGGGTGCGGAATTAAATATTGACTTTTTCAATCGAATGATTTTTGCCTATTTCGAAAATGAAGAAGACATTATAACGGCCTCGAAAGATGAATTTATACAATTGTATTCTGAAGGTAAAATCAATCAAGAAACCATGGTATTTGACAATCTTGTCGAAACCAAAGGAGATTTTTTAAAACGTTGGGTGATTCCACTTAAGGATTCATGGCATGCAAATTTCGTGGACTAATAGCTTGATTACATCTGTTTGTCTAAAAGAAATGGAACTTATTAAGTCTAATGTCAATTTTACCAGATAATATATGCTTACTCGTTTAAAAAATATCTTGGGTATAGAAGGGGTCAAAGTAAAAATCAACTTACCCAATACCATTGACCCTGAATCCGAGAAAATATCAGGAAAATTAGAGTTGTCAAGTTTGACCAAGCAAACGGTCAAAGAAGTAAGGATTATTCTAAAAGAACGGTATTCCAGAGGTCGTCGTAAGGCGAAAAAAACAAACGACTATGAAATAGGTAAGCTTAGCTTAAATGGGCCATTTAAAATACATGCCGAACAAACGATAGAACTCGATTTTGAAATGAAATTTGTCTATGCCTTATCCGAAATGGACAAAATGGGCAAGAGCAATGTATTCTCTGGAGTACTCGTGCGCTTTGCAAAATGGACCAAAGCCGTTAAATCCGAATTCATTCTCGTGGTAGAAGCCG
>JAHDBE010000278.1 GCA_020630555.1 Saprospiraceae bacterium | reverse complement strand
GAGAATTTTAAGGATACCCTATGCAACAGATCGTGATTTTCCTCCTTTTGATCGTGTAACCATGGACGGTATTGCCATTAATTATCAGGCTTTCGCCAATGGTGAACGTGCCTATTTAATTGAAGGCATTTGCCCAGCAGGAAGTCCGCAACTGGAGTTGAAAGATACCAATAATTGTCTCGAAGTGATGACTGGTGCGGTTTTACCCAGAGGCTGTGATACTGTAATTAGATATGAAGATTTAGTCATCGAATCCAATGTCGCAACAATTCAAGTGGATCATGTAAAGGAAGCCCAAAACGTCCATTTTAAAGGAAGCGATCTAAAAAAAGATTCGACTGTTCTTAAACAAGGCGAGAGAATTTCTCCAGCGCATATAGGTATACTTAGCAGTATTGGTGCTCATTATGTAAACGTGTCAAAGCTGCCAAAAGTAATCATTGCATCAACTGGAGATGAATTGGTCAACGTTAATGAAACGCCCTTGGCACATCAGATTCGCCGATCAAACGTGCATACGATTCAGAATATTCTTGTTCAAAAGCATATTCCCTCTGATGAATGCCATTTGCCCGATAGTCGGGACAAATTGAGAGAGCAGTTAGCCGGTATACTGAATAGTTACGATGTCTTAATTTTAAGCGGTGCGGTCTCTAAAGGAAAGTTTGATTTCGTTCCTGAAATATTAGAAGAGCTTCAGGTAAAAAAGCATTTTCATCGAGTTGCGCAAAGACCTGGAAAGCCGTTTTGGTTTGGCGAAAGCCAAAACACTGTGGTATTTGCTTTACCTGGAAATCCAGCTTCAAGCTTTATGTGTACGCACCAGTATGTTATTCCATGGATTGAAAAATCATTAGAAAGAGCACATTGGAACAAAAAGGAATATGCAATACTCTCTCAAGATGTATACTTCAAACCAGCTTTGGATTATTTTTTAGAGGTAGAACTAACGGTCTCGGACAAAGGCAATTTACTCATGACGCCTCGAAAAGGAAATGGTTCTGGAGACTTAATAAATTTGGCGAAAGCCGATGCCTTAGTCCATTTACCAAGTCATAAAAACGAATTTAAAGAGGGAGAATCTTATCCCATCATTAGAGTGCGTTAAGATTCTAGGTAGCTGATGGCCTCCTGCATTTCGTCAGGACTGTTTGCATTTTTCATTTTAATATTATCCTCCATGTGCAGGAGCTCGATATCTGAGTTAATCAAAACTTTTCGGGGACAAGAATATCCTTGACTCAAAAATTCTAGAAGAATAGGGTAGGCGCTTGGTTCCCAAATTGTAATGAGTGGTTCTGGAAAATCGGTCTCAGGGTTATAGAAACATGTCGCGTGCTTTTTAGGATTTCGACCTTTAATAAGTTGTTTTATTACCGATTCATCCAGATAGGGTAGGTCACAGGCCAGACTTAACCAAGCGGCATTTGGATGTGCTCTAAACGCTGAGAGTATTCCTCCAAATGGTCCTAAACCGTCAAAGCTATCGTATAGTTTATCGTAGCGTGTTTCGATAAGTTCATCTTGACTTTTTCGGCAAGAAATAAAATTGCGATGCACATATCTTTTGATAAGGTCCGCTTCGTATTCTCTTTGTTCTTTACCGTAGTATTTTAGGGCACCTTTGTCTTGGCCCATGCGTTGACTTTTTCCACCAGAAAGAATTAATCCATAGAGCGGAGGTATATTACTTGTCCATTCTTCGAGCAGGGCTTTTGCGATCTTAGCTGTTTCGCTTACGCGAAAAACTCGAACGTTTTCTTCGTTGATTAATGGTAATAAGAAGTCGTAGATCTCTTGGTTGGAATGCTCTAGCAGGATAATTCGTACATCATTTAATCGATCTAACTTTCTGGATAGAGATTCTTTTTTCTTTTCATTAATTAAAACGATCTGTTTATCACCGACGAAATGATTTCCATTGACTAAAACGAGATCTTGATCGAGGAAGAATTTGCGATATTGTTTTTGTTTGGGAGCTTCTGATAAGGATATCTGTTGATAACTAATTTTGTCTTTATATAGCATATCAAAACCATCTCGACGGCGACCAGAATTATGATCAGCATCCACATATGCCACGCGTAAATGAGGACTTATTAAAGTATTTAAATCATCAGCTAAAGTATCAATCACATCGCAAGGAGCGCCTATGATAGCCCACTCGTTTCTGTGAAATTCACCTCCAATTGGCTTAGTTAAGGCAGCGTGCTTTGTATGTTTTTTAGTCTCTTTCAAAATCCGATTTTCCTCCAGTTTTTTTAATCAGTCGTGTTTCACTAATCACGATATCGTGAGAAAAGGCTTTACACATATCGTAGATGGTAAGCGCAGCGATACTCGCTCCAGTCAGAGCTTCCATTTCTACCCCCGTTTTTCCGTTAACACCTACGGTACATTCAATTATTACTTCTTTTTTATCGTTAAAATCTATGTTGACATCGCATTTAGAAATAGCGAGTGGATGGCACAAAGGAATAAGGTCGCTTGTCTTTTTAACACCCATAATTCCAGCTAAAATGGCTGTTTGAAACACAGGGCCTTTTTTAGTCGTTAGATCATCTCCTTCAAATTGGTCCAATACGACCTGGGGTAGTATGACCTTAGTCGTGGCTTTCGCCAATCGTAATGTAATGTCTTTCGATGAGACATCGACCATTTTAGCTTTGCCTTCGGCGTTTAGATGTGAAAATTCTGTCACCTTTTTTTGGGTAAGTTATGAAATGATTATGGTTCTTGGACTAGGACTTTTTTCTTATTTCGCGGATGAGTCCTTCTTGCATAACTGTAGCGGCAAGACGTCCGTCTCGTGTAAATATTCTACCTGCTCCCATTCCTCTGGAATTCGACGCGCTAGGACTTGAGATATTGTACAGTAACCAATCATTAAAATCAAAATCACGATGGAACCACATCGCGTGATCCAAAGAAGCGATGAAGATTCGACTCATGTCTAATTCGTCTAAATGTTGGTAAAGATTAGTAGATAATAAATTGTAGTCCGAGCAATAGGTTAGAATTCCTTGTTGCATTCTAAAGTCCATCTCAACTTTTTCTGTTGTCTTCATCCAAATATTCCGGATGGAGGCATCTTCAGGATGCTTTTCGATCAGTTATCGAGCGCTACGAAATTCGACAGCCCCTTGATACGCACTTAAAATGATTCTATAAATGATTGGATGTGTTTCACGGATACTTTCCGCTTGTTCGACCATGGGGATTAACTCTTCGGGTGGTTTTACCGTAGGCATCTCATATTGGTGTTCGACTCCTTCTTGTCTTTCTTGAAAGGAAACCGCCATAATGAAAATTGTCTTCCCATTTTGAATCGCGGATACTCGGCGCGTTGTAAAACTGCCCCCATCTCTGGTGGTATCCACTTGATAAATCACTGGTTTTTCAACATCTCCTGTGAGGATAAAGTAACCATGCAATGAGTGGGCTATCCTTGTATCAGGTACAGTGTCGTAAGCGGCCATTAAGGCTTGCGCCAATACTTGACCTCCGAAAATGCGTCCCCAGGGTGTCATGTAGTTTTGACCTCGATACAGACAATAATCCAATTTTTCTAAACTCAATAAATTCACGAGATCGTGAAAGGATTTAACGTTCATAATGCCGCTCTTTCTAAAAGAACATAAAGGTAATGGTTTTGTTTGCCTCGGTTTTTTAATTATGTAAATACAACTATCTCTACTTCTTTTCCATCGATGAAAAGAAGCAAAAAGTAATAGTAGTTTACACTAAATGTAGTTTCTTCATTTTTTTCAGTCGATAAAAAAACACGACTGAATAAAGTA
>JAHDBE010000277.1:3540-3822 GCA_020630555.1 Saprospiraceae bacterium | reverse complement strand
TTCAAGAGGCCTTACCTAAAGACCTTAAAGTCAGCCTCTTTAATGATCAGTCCGTTTATACACGAAATGAGGTAAGCAATCTCGAAAACAGTATCATCTCAGGAGTCATATTAGTGATTCTAGTATTGTTATTTTTCTTGGGTTTGAGAAATGCAAGCTTTGTTGGGTTGGCTATTCCTTTATCGATGCTGACCGGTATCATGTTCTTACACTTGTCTGGTACAACCATGAACATCGTGGTCCTTTTCTCTCTCATTCTGGCACTTGGACTTCTTGTGGATA
>JAHDBE010000277.1:1914-3530 GCA_020630555.1 Saprospiraceae bacterium | reverse complement strand
GTAGTCGTAGAAAACATTTATCGCTATATGCAAAATGGTTTCTCTGGAAAAGACGCGGCTAAGTATGGCGCTGGGGAAGTGGCATTACCTATCATCGCATCAACTCTTACCACCCTAGCTGCTTTTATTCCTCTAGCTTTTTGGCCAGGGATTATGGGAGAGTTTATGAAATACATGCCGATCACTCTGATCATCGTCTTAGCCTCTTCCCTCTTTGTGGCCCTGGTGATTAATCCTGTTTTCACTTCTCGATTCATGAAGGTGGATGAAAAAGCAGATGATAGATCACTCTACGTACGAAAGAGAAACAACATCTTAAGAGGTGCATTGATTATGTTAGCCATTGGGATTGTTGGTCACTTTTCAGATATTTTGTGGTTAAGAAATTTAATGGGGTTTGCCATTTTAATTTCACTTCTAAATTTCTTCGTACTTCGTCCGGGAGCCTTTTATTTTCAAAACAGGGTCTTACCTATTTTAGAACGTGCTTATGACCGTTTTATACGTTTAGTATTGAGAGGCAAAAACCCTCTACTTGTTTTTGGAGGCACTTTCCTACTACTGTTCTTTGCAATTGGATTACTTGTGGTTCGTACACCTAAGTTAGAATTCTTCCCTGCAGCAGATCCGTTTTACATAAATGTATTTGTCGAACTACCTGATGGAACAGATATCGAAAAAACAAATACCATTGTAAAAGATATTGAAACAAAAATCGAATCTGTGGTAGAAGGTAAAATGCAAATTGTCGATGCCATCTTAACACAAATCGGTGAGAACACTTCAGATCCAAATACACCGCCAGAACCAGGATTAACTCCACATAAGGCAAGGATAACCTTGTCTTTTGTTCCAACACAAGAACGTGACGGTGTTTCTACGCAAGTGATATTAAACGAAATTAGAGATCAGCTTCAAGCCATTGCAGGTGTAAAAACTACGGTCGCACCGAATGCTGCCGGACCACCTACGGGTAAACCAATTCAAATTGAAATTAATGGTGACGAACTAGATAGTCTAATCGTTTTATCAGATGACTTGATTCGTCATATAAACAATCAAGGAATTGGAGGAATCGAAGAATTAAAATCAGATGTCTATTTGGGTAAACCAGAATTACTCATAAACATCGACCGTGAGGCAGCCAGACGCTATGAGTTATCGACATATTCCATTGCGATGGCAATTCGAACATCCATTTTTGGAAAAGAAATTTCTAAGTACAAAGATGGTGAAGATGACTTCCCGATTATGATTCGCGTTGATGAATCCTATCGAAATAGCATTAATGACATAATGAATCAGAAGATAACGTTCCGAAATCCTGCAAATGGACGAATCGTTCAAGTACCGATTTCAGCCGTTGCCGATTATAGCTACACATCAACTTATAACGCAGTTAGACGGAATAAAGATGGAAGGTTTGCAACTATTAGTTCAAATATCCTAGATGGGTACAATGCTAATGAAATAGTGGGTCAACTTCGTGACATCATGACCACATATCCCTTACCAGAAGGCTATACCTATGCATTTTCTGGGGAGCAACAACAACAGGCTGAGGACATGGCATTTTTAAGTTCAGCTTTCATTCTGGCTATGTTCATGATATTTAT
>JAHDBE010000277.1:0-1814 GCA_020630555.1 Saprospiraceae bacterium | reverse complement strand
TTTTCGTTTTATACCAATTACGAAAGTCAAAAAGGTCAAGAGCTTCAAGAAAATCCCTTTGCCGCTCTCGTCTTCTTGTGGAAAGAGAATGAAAGACAAGTAAGAATTGAGGGAAGAGTGACTAAAATGTCAAAAGAAGATTCTCAAAAGTACTTCGACGCTCGCCCTCGTGAAAGTAGAATCTCTGCTATTAGTTCGCCACAGAGCCAAGTCATCTCCGATTATCAAGAATTACTAGATCGGAGACAAAAGGTATCTGATAATCTTGCAAAAAGTGAAGAGATTTCAGTGCCAAATTTTTGGGGTGGCTTTATTTTAAATCCTGACAAAATTGAATTTTGGCAAGGAAGGCCGAATCGATTTCACGATCGCTTCGTGTACACTAAAAAAGAGAATGTCTGGTCTATAAATAGATTAGCCCCTTAAAATTTATAGTCGTCTACAAAGTCCCACCAATCAAACTGATGAATATCAAAGCGAAAAGTTAGACGACCAAAAGTCGATATATTCTCAGAGGCGTAAATATCATTTATGGCGCTAGAATTTATCAAAGGCAAGTAGACTTGAAATGCTTTATAATCTAAATACAACCCACCGCTATACAGAAATTCTCCTTGCATAAGTGCAGCATTGAAATCATATTGAGTAAAATATCCAAAATCTGCAAAGGCTCTTAACGGTAAAAACTTAGGTAACTTTGCAGGGAAGCTTGATGTCAAATTCAGCGAAAACATCATGTCATTACTTAGACCTATATTATATTGACTACCTAGGGCCGTTTTAAAACCACCATCGGTCATACTGACTTGTCGATCGTAATCGATATTTTGATTCAATCTATTCACAAAGTAGCCGTCATACTTGTAGTCGTTAAAACCTTGTGACATGAGTGCATAAGATCCTCGTACAAATGAGTTGGCATAACTCGAAGTATTTCTTTCTGTATTAGTCAAAAACTTTCCTCCAAATAATCGGGCATCTATGTAAAAGTTTTCACCAAAGTAAAAACTGCTGTTTAAACTAGCCGAAAGTTTTAAATAGGATTGGTCTTCAAATCCTTGATAAGACTGTTGCTCTAAACCCATCTCGAATCGAAACGGATTTAGCGTGGAATAATTATTAAAACGATATTTCAACTCGTGGATCAAGGACATGTCTCCCTCTAAACCAGAAAATTCGCCCAATGAAAAATTGGCAAATTCTTCATTGATGAATAGGGTTCGATAAGAAATGTCAGATAAGACTTTACTTTTCTGCCCATGGTTAAAATGCACACGAAACTGAGGTTCAAATTTTGTGTAACGCCTTTGATATCCCCATAATTCATTATCTTCAAAATGAAATGACTTCACCCCAAATTTCAATTCTAGCTTCCTAAATAAATCAGATTTTAAATAATGGTCGTAGCTCGCTTTGAACAGTCCAACAGGTGATTTACTATTAAAAGCATAAGCCATGGTACCGTAAAATCGAAATGCTTTGGGATCTATAGTTGCGTTACTCAGACTAGGGCCTAGGTATAGTCCATCACTCGAGTTAAACCCGGCTAACAAACCATAAAACAGATCTAATTTTTGGGAACGATCAAATCCTGTAAACGGACGTAAAGACAATCCTTGAGACGCTCCAAAAAAGGCACTTCGTGGGTATGTATTATTCCCTCGATTCATATCAGGAGAAATTTGATCGGGATCGATTTCCACACTAGTGACTGATCGCTTAGGTAAAATCAATAGTGTTTCTCCTTCATTTATCCAGTGCCTTGTTTCAATACCTTGATCATCATAAAGAGCTAATTGAACTGGCATATCAGA
>JAHDBE010000021.1 GCA_020630555.1 Saprospiraceae bacterium | reverse complement strand
TAAGGCCTTAACAAGAAACAATGAGCGGATTACTGAGGAAAGTATTCATCGGTTTGTTGATAGTCTCGATATAAAATCCGAACTTAAAGAGGAACTTAAAGCGATTACTCCATTTAATTACGTAGGCTACTTTTAATATGTTAGGAAAGATTTTTAAATTTTTGGGCAAAGCTGGTAAAACAGTTAAAGAAGGTGTTGATAAATCCACCGAATTTATTGATGATACTCTTGAGAAAGAATATATAGCTAATAGCATTGATAAGGCGAAAGAGATCACGGGTAAAGTCGTAGAAAAAGCCGGTGAAACTTATGAAAAAACCAAGGACGCTGCTCAAGATTTTCTCGAACAAGAAAACGTTAAAGAGTTAACAACCAAAGCCAAAGAAATGGCAGAACAAGTCGTAGATAAAGGAAAAGATATAGTCGACGATCTATCCGAAAAAGGTCGTGAACTCGCCGACAAGGCACTAGAAAATGAGACTGTCAGTAAAGTTGTAAATGAAGTTAAGGAAGGGTCAGAAAAGTTAACCGGTGCTGTAAAAGAAGAATTCTCTGAGATACAAAACAAAGTAAAAGACGCCTTTAGCGAAGAAGAATAATTTAATATTCGAAGTGTCCATATGGTGAATCTACAACCACTGATTCCCCCTCATAATTCTCGACGTATCCAATGCGTTGCGCATCAATATTAAATGATTTGGCAATATCAATAACTTCTGAGGCCTTATTTTCAGAACAGTAGACTTCAAGTCGATGTCCCATATTGAATACCTCATACATTTCTCGCCAACTTGTTCCTGACTCGGATTGAATAAGTTTAAATAAAGGTGGAACCGCGAGTAAATCATTTTTAACGATACGCTTGTTTTTGATGAATTTCTTAACCTTCACCTGTCCACCTCCTGTGCAATGTATCATACCGTGAAGATCATTACCGATTTCTTCGAAAATGCGCTTTATCACAGGTATATAAGTCCTTGTTGGTGATAAAACAAGCTTTCCGACAGTAAGTGTCTCCTGCCCGATTAACATCTCATCAGTGAGTTTTTTTGAACCGCAATACACAACCTCTCCTGGAATATGCGGATTATACGTTTCAGGGTAGAGCTTGGCATATCCATGTTGAAATACATCATGTCGTGCTGAGGTTAATCCGTTGCTTCCCATGCCACCATTGTAATTCTCCTCATAACTCGCTCTGCCATATGAAGACAATCCTATGATTACATCGCCATCTTGCATATGGTTTTCTAAAGTCTTATTTCGCTCAAGACGAGCATATGCCGTATATCCTACATCCGCAGTACGCACTATATCCCCTACATCCGCTGTCTCTCCTCCTGCAAGGTGTATTTTCACACCAAATGACGCCATCTTATCCGCAAAATTACTAGTCGCTTGAATAAGCGTCGATATCACCTCACCCGGAATAATCGATTTATTCCTTCCAATGGTCGAGCTCAACAAAATATTATCATAAGCCCCAACACAAGCCATATCATCAAGATTCATAACAATGGCGTCCTGAGCAATCCCTTCCCAAACACTTAAATCTCCAGTCTCTTTCCAGTACATATATGCGAGACTCGTTTTAGTTCCTGCCGTATCTGCATGCATAAGACAACAATAATTAGGGTCCCCAGCTAAATCCGGTAAAATTTTACAAAACGCTAAAGGGTACAGCCCTTTATCTAAGTGCTTAATTGCGGCATGCACTTCGTCTTTGCTGGATGAGACACCTCGAAGGTCATATTTTTTAGGATCACTCATATGCGCACAAAGTTAATATGATTGAACTTTCAAGAAAGGGAAATGAGCAAATATTACGCTATAATTTTCGATGTCCATCGAATAACATATTACGATTTTTTATAATATATTTGCGCCACTTTTCGTTATACTCTAGATTTTTTTGTCGTAGGTGATAACAAAAAGCTTAAAAAAATACTAACAATAAATTATTTCGAGACTTAGACAATATTACGTCGTCTCTAAACGTACATGAATCTTTAAAACCATCAATTAGAAATTAGAAACTCATGAAACAGTTAATCGGAAGTTTAATATTATTTTTTGTTCTGGGAACCAGCTTCGCCCAAAGTAGTTTTGGCGTTAAGCTTAATTATTCAAGTGACATTAGTTCAGCCGGTGAGCTAAGTTATATTGGTGCTAACCAGGACGTACCATCTTATCAATTGGAATTTGTTAATTCTAAACCGTCATTCTCTGCTGGACTTTATCATCAATACCGAGCAGGATACTTGTATTCTCAATCGGAATTATTAGTTAGAAAATCTACTTTAGAATTTCAGTCTACAAGTTTTAACGATGATATTAATGCGAATGGATTATTTGAAGAAAACTCCACATTTATCGACATCCCTGTAATGGGCGGTGTGTATGTTAAAGGGTTCACTTTAGGAGTAGGTCCAATTTTCCATTTCCTTGTCAACCACGAGTCGCAATTGGAGGACCTGAGTTATTACAACAAATCAAACCGTACCTTGAGCAGTGGTTTTCAGGCGATGATTGGTTTTGATTTAAAAAACTTACATTTTGATATTCGATATGAGAATACATTTAATACGGTTGGTCAGCACATTACTTATGCAAACAACAAAGCCTCTGGCTTTAAAACGAATCCCAACGTATTAACTCTTGGAGTTGCTTACACCTTGTAAATTGTAAATATATTTTTTCAAAACCTGGCTTCCCTGAAGTCAGGCTTTTTAATTTATACGAATCCTGGGATCGATGAGAACGTAAAGTAGATCCACCATAATATTAATTATCACAAAAACAAAGGCGATAACAATTACTGCCGCCAAAACTACTGGGATGTCATAAAATAAAAGCCCTTTGACTGTGACAGTTCCTAAGCCTTTGTAGTTAAATACATTTTCAACAAAGAAGGCCCCTGCGAAAAGCGATGCTAGCCATCCAGACAACGAGGAAGTAATCGGGTTCATAGAATTTCTAAAAGCGTGCTTTAAAACAACTTGAGGATATGAGAGGCCTTTGGCAGTTGCCGTTCTTATAAAAGCTTCATCTAACACATCTAAAAAGCTGGCTCTAGTCAATTGGGTAATTACGGCAATTGGCCTTACCCCTAAAGCTAAAGCAGGTAGAATCAAGTTTTTCCAAACGATGACATCATCTCCTAAATCATTTATTTCCACCAAACTGCCTTGGACATTTAAACCAGTCCAAGGTCCCAACCAAAATCCAAATACCAGAGCAAAAAGAATAGCGCTCACATAACTTGGAATTGAATATCCCAATGCCGAAACCAATAAGATAAGCTTGTCTATAGGTCGATTCTTGTTTAAAGCGGATAGTATTCCTAAAAGTATTCCTAATAAAGCGGCTATACAAAAGGCACTTAACGCCAGTATTGCCGTCTTTGGAATAGCAGTTAACAAAATCGCTGAAACTTTCCTTCCATTTTGAAAAGATTCTCGGAAATATGGACTTTTTAAAACCCAATGCTCCGAGCCGAGGATTTTAATATGATGGACTTGATTCCTTTCTAGGTAAGCTAAATCACTGTATCTCGATACTGGAGATAAATCCCTCAGATAAGCTCTAATTTGATAAATCAAACTTTTGTCTAGACCAAGTTCTGAGCGCTTTCTTGAAATGGTTTCGGCATCGGATTGTTGTCCAAAACTAAGGCTCGTAGGATCCACAGGGGCGCTGTAAATAATCGCACTGACCAAAACGACAACTGCAACCAATACTAAAAGTCCCGAAAACAACCTTTTCAAAACAAAACTGATCATCCGATGAATATATTAAATAAATATAAATATTTTCGTCACACAACTAAGTGCTTATCTAACTGTTCATTATGGATAAATTAATTTCCATGCAAAGTTTTGAAGTCCCTTTTTCTCGGGTGTCTCAACTGAGTTCGAGAGATGTGTCTTATCAAGAAAATCCAGAGAAATTTGTCGATTTCATTGAGCACATTCCAGCGCTTGACTCTTTTAATTCTCAGATTGAAAAGTTTAGAAAACAGGAATTTGAACGGGACATCATCGTCGATCAAATAAGAGCATCATATAGTGGCTTAAATTTAAACCTAAAACAAGAGAATAACTTAACTCAGTTGCTCAAAGAAGATTGTTTTACGATTTGTACTGCTCATCAACCTAGCTTACTCACAGGTCCTTTGTATTACATCTATAAGATATGTTCAACGATCAATCTCGCACGAACTTTAAACAATACCTATCCCGATATACATGTCGTGCCCTGTTTTGTTCATGGAGGTGAAGATCATGACTTTGAAGAGATTAATCATTTGACAGTTTTTGGGAAAACACTCCATTGGGAAAACAACGAAATAGGTCCCGTAGGTAGAATGTCTCTAAATGGAATCGATCAATTATTGTCAGAATTATCCGACATCTTAGGTTCTTCACCAGAAAGTCTAAATTTTACGAATAGGCTTAATATTTTAAAAAATCAGTCTCAAAACTACGGTGACTTTTGCTTTAAACTTGTTCACGACATCTTTAAGGATACTGAATTGATTCAAATCAATATGGACAATGCCAAAATGAAATCCTTGGCCGTTTCCTATTTTAAAGAGGATCTACTTAACCACATTGGACAAAAGTCTGTCCTTAAAGATCATAATGGCATTGAAAAATTAGGATTTAAAGAGCAGGCTCATCCCAGAGAAATAAACCTCTTTTACCTAGGCACTAAAGATCGACTCAGAATTGTCAAAGAAAACAATAATTACGCGGTTCTGGATAGAGAGATAAAATGGTCTCCGGAAGAACTACTGGTAAAACTTTCGAGTCATCCCGAGGACTTTAGTCCAAATGTCATTTTAAGGCCTCTATATCAACAAATAGTTCTTCCAAATTTAGCGTACATTGGCGGTGGTGGGGAACTCGCGTATTGGATGGAAAGACGTAGCCTATTTGATCATTTCAATTTACCGATGCCACTGTTAATTCGTCGTAATTCTGCGTTGATAACGAACAGCAAAACCCTACAGACATGGCATAAGTTAGGTTTTGAATCAGAACAATTATTTGATGAAGAACATCAACTTACCACTAAATTTCTTCAGAGCATTGATGACGAAGGGCTTATCGATATAAATGACCAACGAGAGAAAATTGCTTCGAGCTTTGATGAAATAGCCACGAAGGCTGAAATTCTTGATAAGACTTACGTCAAATCAATCGCCGCTGAAAAAACGAGACAACTCAAGAACATAGATCAGATTCAATCGAAGCTGAAAAAATTGTTGAAACAGAAGGAAGACACCAATATTAATAAAATAAAACGCATAAAAGAAAAACATTTCCCTTTTAACAGCTTGCAAGAGCGAAAAGATAACTTCATCCCTTACTACCTACGTTTGGGTCCTGAATTCATTGACTACCTTATAGATACCCTTGACCCTTTAAATAAGAACTTTAAGGTGATCGTTATTTAGGACACTTCTAATATCGAAAGAACTTCACCTAATTTGTCCCTAAGATTACGTCGATCAACTATAAAGTCTAAAAAGCCTTTTTCCAATAGAAATTCAGAACGCTGAAATCCTTCAGGTAAGTCTCTTTTAATCGTTTCTTTGATCACCCGTGGACCTGCAAAACCAATTAGAGCCTTAGGCTCGGCAAAATTAATATCCCCCAACATCGCGTAGGAGGCGGTTACCCCACCTGTTGTAGGGTCTGTTAGAAAAGATAAGTAAGGAATCCCAGCTCTACCCAATTGGGCAAGTTTAGCCGATGTTTTAGCCATTTGCATCAAAGAAAAAGCCGCTTCCATCATTCGAGCTCCCCCTGATTTAGATATAATCATAAATGGAATGCGTTCCTTTAAACTCCGGTCCGCTGCTCGGGATATTTTTTCACCGACAACGGATCCCATTGATCCTCCAATAAAGCTAAAATCCATAGCCGCGATAACTATTCGCTTTTTGTGGATTTTACCTTCTGCGATCGATATGGCATCATTTAAATCGGTCTTTTTATGCGCAGACTTTAAACGGTCCGTATAATCTTTAAGGTCTGTAAAGCCAAGAATATCTGTCGATCGCATACCAGAAAGTATCTCTTCGTATTTTCCATCAAAAAGAAGATCAAAATAATCGTGAGAACCTATTCGATAGTGATAATCACAATTAGGACAGATATATAAGTTCTCCCTTAGCTCTTTGGCTGTATTGGTCGAACCACAATCTTTACATTTTTGCCAGAGGCCATCGGGAGCCTCTTTTTTAAATTTTGTAGAAGTCTGAACGTTATCTTTAAGTCGTTTAAACCAACTCATAATGATGCTTTGACAATTGCTTGGCTAAATTAATAATATTTGGCGCAAGCCAAGAAAAAGGTCCAAATTCTACGTAATTAATCTGAATATGAAAAGTTTTTTACCGAATTGATAAATGACTTTACATGTTCAACAGGAGTATCTGGATACACACCATGACCTAAATTAACCACATGATTTGCTCCCCAATCTCGAATCATTTTGTGCGTTTTAGCTTCAATCAATTCTTTAGAACCATATAAAACGCACGGATCCAAATTGCCCTGAACGACTTGATCCTTACCGATAATAGTTCGTGCATATTCTGGAGAGATAGTCCAATCAATCCCGATAACTTCAGGTCCAATCTTCGCAAGGCTATCTAAACTAAACCATGCCCCTTTACTGAATAAAATTACTGGAACTCGATTAATGGAATCGTTTATTCGCCTTAACCGAGGCACCATAAAACTGTTATAAAGAGTTTTATCAAGGACTCCAGCCCAAGAATCAAAAACCTGAACTACATGAACCCCTTGGTCAATTTTACTCTGTAAGTAAGTAATAATTGTATCTGTTAAGAAATCCAATAAGCGACCACTTGCCTCTGGATACTTATAAATGAACCGCTTAGCCTTAGAAAAGGTCTTGCTCCCCTGTCCTTCTATCATATAACAAAATAAAGTCCACGGAGCTCCTGAAAATCCAATTAGGGGCACTCGGCCATCGATGCGATCAAGCGTCTTAGATAATCCATTATATACGTAGTCTAATTTATCCGAAGCTTCCTTTCCGTAAATAAGCTTATCTATGTCAGAAGGACCTTCGATAACCTTTGGAAACCAAGGTCCCTTCTTTTCAATGAGTTCGTAGTCGAGACCCATACATTCGGGTATGACTAAAATATCCGAGAAGAAAATACACGCATCCACATTTAAAATATCTAAAGGTTGTACAGTCACCTCAGCGCTCAATTCTGGATTCTTAACTAAAGCTTTAAAACCATCTACAGATGCTCTTATCTCTCTGTATTCTTTTAAAATTCTCCCTGCTTGGCGCATTAACCATATGGGGGGTCTTGTAATATCCTTTTTTGATATGCAGTCTAATAAAATGGAATTCTCAGGTTTCTTCATCATGGCACAAAGATACGTCTTAGACTCTCCTATCCGGTGAAAATGCGATATTCACTATAGATTTTGACAGAAAATAAACAGTTATGAAAATAGCCATCATCGGATTCGGTAAAATGGGTAAAAGAATACATGAATTGCTGCAGGACGAAAATATCGAAACCATAATTGTTAGGACATCCGATCAACTTCCAAAATTGATAAACCAAGTGGACGTCGCCATCGAATTTACGCGACCTGATCAAGCATATCACAATATTCGCTTTTGCTTGGAAAATGACATTCCAATCGTTAGCGGCACAACCGGATGGTTAAATCAACTTGAAGAAATCACAGAAATTTGTACGAATAATAAGGGATGCTTTTTCTATGCTTCTAATTTTAGTCTCGGGATGAACATTGTTTTTGAAATGAATCGCAAATTGGCACAATTGATACCCGATGGATACACATGTCTTGTTGAAGAAATCCACCATACTTCAAAAAAAGACAGTCCGAGTGGAACAGCCATTACCTTAGCCGAAGGAATTATTGACTCAAGAAAAGAATTTAAGACTTGGCATAACAACCAAATTAACATTGACGAAAGTCTATCCATTCTATCCAAAAGAGAGGAGGATGTCCCAGGAACTCACATCATTTCATACGAAAATACAATTGAAAAAATTAGCTTAAATCATATCGCACATAGTCGAGATGGCTTTGCTTTAGGGGCCATTTCAGCCGCCAAATGGATTATTGGAAAACAAGGAATATTCACCATGAGAGATCTTTTAGCATTCTAATAATTCCTTACTTTGTGAAGGATGATTAGTCAGAAATCAGTTCAAGACATATTAAATCGTGCGCAAATTGACGAGGTCGTTGAAGAATTTGTCAACTTAAAGAGACGTGGGGCAAACATGATTGGTCTTTGTCCATTTCATGCCGAAAAAACACCATCGTTTACCGTATCGCCGAGTAAAAATATCTACAAATGCTTCGGTTGTGGTAAAGGAGGTAATCCTGTGCAATTTGTTATGGAGCATGAAAGCATGACCTTTCCAGAAGCTCTGAGATTTTTGGCGAAACGATATCAGATAGAAATTGAAGAGGATCAGCATGATGACAATTACGAAGAAGAAAAGAAGCTCATTGACTCCCTATATTTAGTAAATCAGTTTGCCAAAGAGTTTTATCAAAACAATCTTTTTAACACCGACGAGGGGCGATCTATTGGTCTAAGTTATTTTAAAGAGCGAGGTTTTAGAGAAGAGATTATAAAAAGCTTCGACCTAGGTTATGCCTCCTCTAAGTACGATGATTTCACCAAGGCAGCAATCGACAAACAATACAATATCGAGCACCTTCGGACTCTTCGTTTAACGACAGAAAAAGATATTGACTTTTTTAGAAGTCGTGTCTTGTTTGCCATTCACAATTTAAGCGGCAAAGTCATAGGGTTCGGTGGCCGGATATTATCCAACAATAAAAATGCACCAAAATATCTCAATTCGTCCGAATCCGAGATTTACAATAAAAGAAAAGTCCTATACGGAATATATCAGGCAAAAAAGGCTATCCGAAAGGAAGACAACTGTTTTATCGTCGAAGGGTACACTGATGTATTAAGCCTTCATCAAAACGGAATAGAAAATGTCGTCGCATCTTCGGGAACCGCGCTTACTGAGGATCAAGTAAGATTAATCAAACGATATACTGAAAACATTACTTTACTATATGATGGTGATGCTGCTGGAATTAAAGCGGCCAGTCGAGGATTAGATCTTGTGCTTGAGCAGGAGATGAATGTGAATATCGTTTTACTTCCAGATGGAAATGATCCCGATTCGTTTATTAAAAGTGAAGGCTCTACCGCTTTCGGGAATTTTATTGCGGAAAACGCAAAAGACTTTATTCTGTTTAAGTTAGGATTGATTAATTCTGAAATAGAAAAGGATCCAATACGTAAAACTGCTTTGATTAAAGATATCGTTCAGACTTTAGCTAGAATTCCCGACGCGATTAAGAGATCGGTATATATTCAGCAATCCAGTAAGTTACTAGACATCCGAGAAGATATTTTAGTCGCCGAGACCAATAAATCGATTGCGGGTTTAATAAAACAAAAGCGTCTTGAAAAAGATAGAGAGTCCTATCGTGAGCGTTTGGATGAATTAAAAGACGAACCTTCTACAAAAGGACCAAAGCAATTTAAACACGACCAACAAGCAGTCGATCATTTTGATGACAGCATTCAAGAGCGTAATATCATACGACTAATCGTCAACTATGGAGACAAATGGTTTGATGAAGAAAAACAGCTCAAGGTTCTACCCTATGTTTTGGATTCGATTTCTGAATTATGTGAGTCCCTGACCAATCCTTTATATGATAAGATTTACCAAGCGGCTATTCAAGAATTTAAAAATTCTCAGAGTATTCCTGAATCCTTTTTTATTAATCATCCAGATGAAGAAATAAGAGCTTTATCTATAGACTTGGTGACAAGTCCATATACGTTTGCTAAATGGGAAGAGCGTCAAATGGGCCTTCAGACCAGTAAACCACCAGAAGAGAATCAGAAAAAAGATGCGCTTAGAAGTTTGCTCCGATTCCTGGACAAAAAAATGAGCCTAAAAATAAAAGAGCAAGAAAATTATATCGCCAAATTATCAAAATCTGAAGAGCTGGATGAAGATAGTTTCAACCTAGAACTTCAAGTCTTGAACGTCTTGTACAAACAGAGAAATGAATTAGCAGATCGATTTGGCACCACGGTTTATCGTATTTAAACCCTTCCTTTGGCTTTCGCCAATGTCAACGAATTTTACGGAAACTTGATATACCTAATTTTCTTAAAACTACAAACACTAAAAATTAGGATTAAACTAAAAAGGCCCTCAAGAATGAGAGCCTTTTTTTTTAGTTACGATCCATGCAATTTAGATCTTCAAATGCTTGCTTAAGTCTATCGTTAAAACTTGTCTCCGCAACTCTAAGCCATTTTCTAGGATCGTAGTTTTTCTTATTTGGTTTGTCATCACCTTCTGGATTACCAATTTGGGTTTGCATATAATCCCTTTTACTTTCGTAGTAATCACGAACTCCTTTCCAAAATGCCCATTGCTGATCTGTATCAATATTCATTTTTACCGCACCGTATTCTATAGCCTCCCTAATTTCTTCACGACTTGATCCTGATCCACCGTGAAATACAAAGTTTATTGGATTTGGATTATCAATGTTATGTTTTCGCCGAAGATATTCTTGAGAATTTTTAAGGATTATTGGACGTAACTCAACATTACCAGGTTTGTAAACTCCATGAACATTACCAAAGGCCGCTGCTACGGTAAACCGATGAGAAATTTTTGATAATTCCTCATAAGCCTCAGCAACCTCTTCTGGTTGAGTATATAACTTTGAACTATCCACATCCGTATTATCCACACCATCTTCCTCTCCCCCAGTTACACCGAGTTCAATTTCGATAGTCATGCCCATTTTATTCATTCTATCGAAATACTGAGAAGAGATCTCTAGATTTTCTGCCACCGGTTCCTCAGATAAGTCTAACATATGTGAGCTATACAAGGGCTTACCTTCTCTTTCGAAAAATCGCTCCCCTGCATCTAAAAGACCATCGATCCAAGGCAACAGTTTCTTAGCACAATGGTCAGTATGTAAAATTACAGGTACACCATATGCCTCTGCCATGTGGTGTACATGAAGCGCCCCTGATACACCTCCTTGGATGGCTGCAAATTGATTTTCATTAGAAAGACCTTTACCAGCAAAGAAAGAAGATCCACCATTTGAAAATTGAACAATAACAGGCGAATTAACTTCGCGCGCTGTCTCTATTACGGCATTAACCGTATTTGTTCCTACCACATTTACTGCAGGAAGTGCAAAATTATTTTCATTGGCGTAGTTTAACAATTCGGTGACCTCTTCACCATGTAAAACACCACTTCGAAATTTTCCCATGTTTTTCGTTTAAATTATTCCTTTAGAAGATAAATATCGTTCGGCATCTAAGGCTGCCATACATCCTGTTCCCGCAGCTGTTACCGCTTGTCTATAAACATTGTCTTGGGCATCGCCACTTGCGAAAACGCCTTCAATATTCGTCTTAGAGCTATCCGGTTTCGTAATTAAGTATCCATGATCATCCATATCCAAGGAATCCTTAAAGATATCCGTATTAGGCTTATGTCCAATAGCTACAAAAAAGCCTGTCACAGGAATCTCACTTTTTTCTCCTGTCACTCTATTTTTTACACGACATCCAGTCACTCCATTTTCATCACCAAGAATTTCATCGGTTTCCGTGTTCCAATAGATCTTAATATTCTCTGTATTCTTTACGCGCTCTTGCATTATTTTAGAAGCACGCATTTCATCTCTTCTCACGAGCATATGAACTGTCGAACAGAGTTTCGAAAGGTATGTTGCTTCTTCCGCAGCCGTATCCCCAGCTCCAACTATCGCCACTTCCTGATTTCTAAAGAAGAACCCATCACAAACTGCACAAGCTGACACCCCTTTATTCATAAATTGTTGCTCGGATTCTAAACCCAACCACTTTGCACTTGCACCTGTAGAAATAATAACTGAATGAGCCTGTATTTCTTCATCTGATTCTGTCCAAACTTTTTTTATTTCGCCAGAAAAATCCACTTTTTCGATGAATTCCATTCTCACCTCTGTTCCGAATCGAACAGCTTGTTTTTTAAAATCTTCCATCATTTGTGGCCCCATGATGCCATCTGGATATCCAGGATAGTTTTCGACATCTGTTGTGATCATTAATTGACCACCTGGTTCTTTCCCGGTAAATAGCAAAGGATTCATTCCTGCACGGGCGGCATAAATTGCTGCAGTGTAACCAGCAGGTCCCGAACCTATAATAACGCAATTTTGAATTTCTGACATATTGATTTAAGGCTTTAAAATATGCTGCAAATTTATAAATATATGTATAAGTATATCCATTTATATGTCCCCTTTAAGGAGAGTTTAATACCACTCATCTAATAAATGTGTTTATCTATTAGTTTTTGTGAAACTTTAAGAAATTACTCTATTGTTAGGAAGATGACATATTTCACGTGACAGCCGTATTACATATCGCTTTTTTGCTGACTCTCACATCGCTCTGCCTTTGGAGTCTGATCGATAAAAAATCATTTTCTACAAAATTTAGAACTACGTTTTTTATAAGTTTTATAAGCTATGTAGTCTTGTCTGTGCTGTTGATACCCGTAGGCTTATCCATGGCATCCATTATTACAAGTTTATTTTTTCTTGCACTAGCTGCATTTATTATTCAACGTTTTAAATATAATTTTTGGATCGCACTGTTTTTAACGGGAGTGCTAATTTTGACGACTCATGAATATATACTTCCTTATTTATTGAATACAAAGAAGGCATTTGAGGAATTTTCAGATGTCGACCCAGACTTTGAATTCCTTTTTCAATTGGATAAAGAATCCATACCGCAAGAATTAATTCCTATTATTAAAAAATATGAATTGAACATTGGAAAGGCATTTAAAGTCAAAAATGAAATGTTCAGTAAATTGGATGAATACTGGTATGTAGGTATTCCAGTAAGTCAAGAAAAACATAGAACCTCCATATTTGAAGAATTAAACGACACTGGCATTCTAAAATCCTTAGAGTATAATGAGCAGTTTAGACACGAAAAGCTTGAAAATGACATATTTCCATCCACATCATTTGTCTACAAAACTAATGATCCAAAGGCTTCTGACCAATGGTCTTTAGCTGCTCTAGGCTTACTAAATAATCAAGCAAATGTGGTGAATCTCATTTCTCCAAAAAAGTCAGCACTCATCGCTATACTAGACTCTGGAGTGATAGGTAATCATGAAGATTTATCAGATAATTTTGTATCCATAAATTCCGAATACCAGAAACAGGTTTCGGATCATGGAACTCATTGTGCTGGAATCGCCGCTGCCGTTACAAACAATCGCCTTGGTATATCCTCTCTAATTCCTTCCAAAGATTGGGCTCAGTTGACGAGCATAAAAGTCTTTAATGTCCTTGGTTTTGCGTCTCAAAAAAGAACCATAGAAGGTATGATTGAAGCTGCAGAAATTGGCGCAGATGTAATCTCTCTTTCCCTTGGTGCCAGATCGTTTCATAAAAGTGAAACGGCCTATAATGAAGCGGTTAAATACTGTAATGCTCTTGGCGCCATTGTGGTGACTTCAGCGGGAAACTCAAACGAAAGCGCCAGAAAATTTGCTCCGGGTAATTCTGAAAATGTCCTTTGCGTGGCAGCAGTGGATAATAAATTGAATCGGGCAGCATTCAGCAATACTGTGGAAGATATCGAATATGGTCTTTGTGCACCTGGTGTGAATATCTTATCTACTGTAAGCAAAAAAAAGTACGAACGAAAATCTGGCACCTCAATGTCCGCACCTTTCGTTGCGAGTAGTGTGGCTTTATTAAAAGCAATTAAACCAAATTTGACAACGGAAGAAGCCTATAAATTACTTAAGGACAACGGACGATTCATAAATGAAGAGGCAGGTTATCTGATTCAACCTTTTGAAGCCGTTTTGGCATTATATGACCAACTAGAGCCTATCTAACTTTGAAAGAATTCGTTGAACGCAGGATTGAGCATCTGTGGTGTTCTTTACGACAATATCAGCCCTACGGTAAAAAGGAACTCTAAATCTAAGGTCACGACGTATCCTAGCCTTGAGTTTATCTTCACCCAATTCTTTGACCAAAGGTCGGTCTTGCTTAGCTGTACACAGTCTATCAAAAAGCTGTTTCTTACCTATTTGCAAGTAAATAGATTTCCCTTTTTGATTTATGTAATCCATCCCGTTTTCATAGCAAGGGGTACCGCCACCAACTGATATGACAGGAAATTCTTTTATATTAATTGACCGTAAAACTTTAGCCTCTATACGTCTAAATTCATTTGAACCTTCACCTTGAAATATATCGTTTATTGACTTACCTGTGAAGCTTTCGATTCTGGTATCAAGGTCTATGAAGTGAGTATTTAGTTGATTCGAAAGTAGTTTTCCAATGGTAGACTTTCCAGAACCCATATAACCCACTATAAAAATTGGATATTTAATCTGCTTTCCTTTTTTCATTTTTTTGGCTTAAGCCAAAAACCAAATTACAACCAAATCTTTCTAATTATTATTTTTGAATTCATTTTTTAGAAGATGGTTAGAGTTTTACTATACATATTTGCAGTAAGCTGTTTTATTTCTTGTCAACAAAAAACGACTTCAGATAAAAAAACTGAAAAATTTGATGAGGCAACACACGCTATTGTAAACAATCCTTTATCCGCCAACGGCCGTAAAAAGGATAACCAAGCACGGTTAGAAGTTGTGGGATCTAAAGCACATGATTTTGGAGAAATTATGGCAGGAACGATCATTTCGCACCGGTTTGTAATTAAAAATGTGGGGGATCGCGAGATGGTGATAATTGATGAGGATGCTTCCTGTGGCTGTACTGTCCCAAGTTATAAAGAGGGACCAATTCTGCCTGGGGACACCACTTCTATTTTGGTAAAATACGATTCAAAAGGCAAGAAAGGTAGTCAAGATAAAAAGGTTTCTATTTTCACAAACACAGTTCCCAATGAAACAGTATTTACAATCAGAGGAACAGTAATAAATTAACATGATGAATTTAATGTTCGGACTTCAGGCCGAAAATGCAGGAATGATCAATCTCATTTTCTTTTTAGGTATCATACTCGTGATGTATTTCTTTTTCATGCGACCTCAAATAAAAAAACAGCGGGAGCAAGATGCGTTTAGTAAAAACTTAAAGAAAGGCGATGATGTGGTTACAGGATCTGGAATAATAGGTAAAATTAATAAGATCGAACCGCGAAGTGTCACACTTCAATTAGATCAGAAAAGCTTTATCAAGGTACTCCCAAGTGCCATTTCAAAAGAAGCCACGGAAAGTTACTTCAGAAAAGAAGAAACTAAATAAAAAAGGGCCGTATGGCCCTTTTTTATTTATCTAATCAAAGTTACATTTCCTCGAGTTATATATTCTTGTCCATCCACACAAAGTGCTTTGAGACAATATCCGTAAGCATCTGGAGGTAATGGAGTACCCTTATATGTTCCGTCCCATCCTAGGGATTTATCCACCGATTTATAAATCTCCTCACCCCATCGATCATAAACAATTAATTCCATCTCATCAACGAATTGACTTCGCATTCTGAAAACATCATTAAATCCATCATTATTAGGTGAGAAGGCATTCGGAACAAAGATATCGGTCTCATTACATTCGGGCACAGCTACTTGGATCGTTATGATGGCTACATCCGAACATCCATTTTCATCCGTGACAGTAACTGAATATGTCGTGGTCATTGCAGGCATTACCTCTATTTCCTCAGTATCCTCACCAGTACTCCATTCGTACGTCGAATTATCTGGTTCATTTTCAACAACAAGGATTGCTGATTCTCCTATAATTATTCCGACTCCAGGAAATGCCTCAATTTTTATTTCAAAATCTACCACATCAATTGGGACAATCACCTCTGCGGAACATCCTGTTAAAGTTTCAGTTACCGTTACTACAAAATCCTTCGACTCGTTTACTACGACTGTAGGGTTCGGGGTATTACCACCGTTCACTATACATTCTACGGGCCCCCATTCATATTGCATTGTAGGGCTAATCCCTGTCAATTGAATTTCAGTTTCATCACCAATACACACTTCGTCTGGGGCTACAAAGCCTACATTTATAGATTCTAAAACAATATTTACTGTATCCGAAGCGGTACAACCAAATGTATCTATTCCCTTGAATACCAATGTTGTGTCCATCTGGACATCAATATTTATATCTAGTCCTGTGCCTATTTCGACTCCATTTAAATCGCACCAGCTGTAAGAAGCATCCATACTATTTCCTGACCCTTGAATAACTACAGGTCCCGATTCGCAAAGAGTCAAATCACCATTCGCGGAAGCGTCAACCTCGATAATCTCAGGGACCACGATATCCATGGTATCTGGAAGTCCTGCACACACGCTATTAATAGAGGCTAAAACCACTTCATATGTTCCGGCTGCAGGATAAGTATAACAAGGATTTAATAATGGAGATTGATCATTTGGATTTGTTGGATCACCAAAATCCCAGGATGGAATACCTGGGTTACTCGAGGTGTTAGTAAAACAAATTGTATAAGATCCACAACTATCCAGAGAGTACTCAAATGACAATTCAGATTGAGTTGATACATGTACTTGGATCGTATCGTTAGAAATACAACCAAATTGATTTTCTGTGACTAATACCAGATCAAAAGAATCGGTCTTATCGGAAGCCACTCCTATCATTATCTCATTCGAAGTCAAGTCTCCAATGATGTGAGCCTCATCCTCCCACTGATAGCTCACTTGTTGATCCGAATTTAAATTTGTTACAGTATATGGAAGCGTATCTCCAGGACACAATACAAAGGGATCCGCATAATCTAAATCAATAGTCACGTTATACACAGTGATCGAATCTATTTCACTAGAACAGGCTGAATTTTCTGAAGCAGTGACATAATAGGTAATCGAATCTGTCGTAAACGAAGTTTCTAAAGTGTCGTTAATTTCTATAATCGGATTAAAATCAATATTTGTTGACCAGTTGTAGTCCGAATCCATCCCTGCCCCGCTAGCCACGAGTAAAACACTCCCATCACATGAATTGGTATTACCGTCAATTGTAATATCTAATGCGTCGTCGATTACTACTGAAAATTCTCCTTCTATCGTACATACTCCATCAGTTACTGTGACCGAATAATCCATATTCTGAGTCGCTGTTACGATCGGATTAGAAAAATCGGCAGGTGTTCCAAAATCCAATCCGGTATCCGTCGACCATGTGTAAGTCCAATTTGGATTTGGATTGGCTACTATTGGTGCACTCATCCCATTACACAACACTAATGGGTCCGCTAGAAACTCAATACTAGGTGTAAGTATTTGTACATCTTCAGTATAAAAAGCAGAGCAGTTTCCGAAATATAAAACATCAAGATTAACTGTGACTACCTCTCCGCTATTTATGGAAATTGTGGTGTTTTGAGAAGAAGCCGTACTTATTACTTGATTGTCAACAATGAATTCCCAATTGATTGATAATACATTTGAAAACGGAATTTCAGATTCATATAGAAACAGAACGGTAGCCGTGCTATCCGTAGGGCAAGAAACTACAAAATAATCAAACTCTGCCATCGGTAATAAATCCATCACATCAATAGACTGCTCTCCAGAAGAGGCAAAACAATTATTTGAATAGTCTACGTCAAGAGTTACAGTCAAGTTAGTTACACCCGCAGGAATCAAGAGATCGACCGAACTTCCTGTAAGTGTCTCGTTGATCGTATTACCATCTGTTATTGTCCATGTCCAATTAGTTGGTGTATAATTTAAATGATCTGTATTATCTGTAAAATTGACATTAATCGACCCATCAGGATTACATACCACGGCTAATGCATTAAATATAACTTCTGGCATCATGTCCTCAATGGTCAGTAGATCCGAATAAGTAGAACTACATCCATTATCAAAGTCTGTAACCAAAGTGACTTCAAAATTCAGGTTTGAACTGTTAAAGACAACAGGATTTCCGTTTAAAACGATTTCAGTATTTCCATCGATTATTGTCCAGTTCCAATTTGTAGCATTTACGTTTCCGTTATTGACTTCCGTCAATTGAATATTAAATCCATCACCCTCACAACTTAACAACTCACCAACAACATCTGAATTTCCTAATGCTCCTGAAAGGTCGATAGGTTTTGTTGTACTATCCAAACAACCTTCTTCAAACTCTACCGTCAGTGTGACTGTAAACATGGTATCTGAAACTGCAATACTTAAAGGATTGCCAAAATAAGACTGTGTCCCATTCGATGTATTGACTGACCAAGTATAATTAGATGGGGTCAAGCCAGGTGCATCAGACGCGTCAGATAAACTCAGATTAAACCCTTGTTCATCACAACCTGAAAATTCATATTCAAAATCTATGGCAGGATCGACTACAGGAATAGTCAACATTTGAGAACTCTGATCGAAACATCCGTTTTCAAATTCCACCTGAAGACTTACTGTAACATTTGGTGTCTCTATTTCTACGTTGACCATTTGGCCACTGTAGTTGTTTACTGAAATCCCATCATCGACAGTCCAGGTCCATGCTGTGGGCACTTGATCTATTCCTCCACTTTGATCTATTAAGTCAATGAATATAGGATTACCAAAACAGGCCGAACCCTCTATTATAAAATCGGCTGTAGGAAGCATTTCGGTTATATCGACATCGCTCGCTTGTACTCCTAGACAGCCATTTTCATAATCTATCGCAAGTTCCACATTAAATATGGGGTCAAGTATATTTATTTGAATGTCTTCTCCTGTGTACACATTTGAGACTCCACCTTGCGTAATTGTCCAAGTCCATTCCGAAGCCACTAAACCTGTATTACTTGCATCTGATAACGACACTAAATATCCAGACTCAGAACATCCATCAACACTAATATCAAATTCCACATCTAAATCTTCGGCATCAAAATCAAAAGGCTTTTGCACACTTGCACTACATCCATTATCAAATTCTACAAAAAGCTTGATTTCAATGTCATTATGATTCACATTGACTGTCGCTGGATTTCCTGAGGTATTAAAACTAATATCATCATCGAAAATCGTCCAGTCCCATGAAACGGGTGTAACGCCAGAATTAACGGAAGCATCCGTAAGAATTAACTCATACCCCCCAGATTCACAGCCATTGGGTTCGACCGTAAAGTCGACATTAGGTAGCTCTCCACTGAAATCAAATTCTTGTTGAGATACGCCCGTACAAAGATCTGAATACATAACAGTCAATGAAATTGTCACTAGACCTGTTTCAGAGGTAACTGTGGCAAGAACATTATTACCGACATAATCCTTGCTTCCAAGATCATCCGTAACAGTCCAATTATAAATTGCGCCACTTACATTGCCTGAGTTTGTTTCCACAAGTTCAATATTAAATTGACCTTGTTCACAACCAAGGAAGTTTACTCCGAAATCAGGCGAAAACTCTTGTGGGTTTATGGTATACTCTTCTACTGTACTTGCTGTACAACCATTTTCAAATTCCACAATTAATTCGATCGAGACTTCTGTATCACTAACAATCGCATCCGTGATTAACTGGCCATTGTAGTTTTGAACACCACTTGCTCCGGTAACTGTCCATATCCAATTTATCGGCAATTCTGTACTTTCATTTACTCCATCCAAAATAAGATTATACTGACCTACATCGCTACCACCTGCACAACCATCCGAATTGACGATGATATCTACCTGTGGCAAAAGATCTGAAAAATCTAAGGACTTTGTTAAGGATCCTCCAGGACATCCATCAGTAAAATCCAATTCTAATGTTACTTCTACATTGGAGGAATTAACAGGAACACTAATATCATTTCCTGTATAGCTATTTACATTTATACCGTCATTAACGGTCCACATCCAATTGGTACCAACGACGTTGGCATTATTACTGTTTTCTAGTAAACGAATAACATTTGCCCCTTCATCACATCTTGAGAACTCGATTAAAAAATCTATATCGTATTCATTCGGCTCGATAAAATAACTCATGGAGTCCGACAAAGTGCATCCATTTTCAAATTCTGAAGTCAACCAAATTTCAATATCTGACGACTCCACAAGAACTTGAACTGGATTACCTGAATAATTCGATTCTACACCGTTGTCTACAACTGTCCACTCCCAAGAAATAGCATCTATATTTTGTTCGTTTCCGTTTTCTTGTAGTTGGATTAAATACTGACCATCATCGCATCCGAATTCCAAAACACCAAAATTAAGTTCAGGTGTATTCCACATAAAGTCATACTCTTCTGTAATACTTGCTGTACATCCATTATCAAGTAGCGCATTTAATGTCACACTTATAATTGTAGAATCAACAGGAATAATAATATTGTTACCATTATACACATTTATGGCACCATCATCCACTACCCACTCCCACTCTACGACGCTAATTCCAGGGAACGTTGAGCTTTCGATCAATTTGAACAAATGGCTTTCGCCATCACACCCTTGGTAATATCCGTTTATAGTCAATACCACATCCTGAGGGATAAATGAATATTCGATTGTCTCAGACGCTGTACATCCGTTATCCAATTCGATATCCAATGTTATATTCATTGTCGTCTCATTGGTAAAAATAGATGCTGGATTTCCCGTATAAGTAGATGTGCCTTGAGCATCGACTACAATCCAATTCCAAGAAACCACTTCTACTCCATTGAGTTGTGTATTTTCATTTACGACGAGTTTGTAAAAGCCGCCTTCACATCCATTTTCCGTGACATCAAAATCGACCTCATATTCTTCTTGGACAAAAACATACTCTAAAGTATCTGAGCCAACACAACCATCCTCGAATATTTTATCCAGAATGATTGTTACATTTCCTGTAGCAACATTCGCCACAGCGGTATTACCCGTAAAACTTTGAACAGTTTGATTGTCATCAACAGTCCAGCTCCAGGAAGTCCCTGTGTTTGGATCCGTATCTGATAATTCTAATTGATAATTATTGATATCACATCCTACTTGACTTACATTAAAATCTGTAGTAGGCATTGGCGGATTAAATTCAAACTGAATCTCTGCATTTCCAGGACAACCATCATCAAATATTTTTAATACAGAAATCGCTATTGAATTTCCACTCACTAAAACATCAATATTATTCCCCGAATATTCTTGTGATCCATTTTCATCTGTAACCGTCCAATCCCAAGATTGTCCAGTCATGTCACTTGGATCTGATAAATTAATTATATAGGAGCCATTTGAACATTCCACGAAAGTGGCATCAATATTAACGTTACCCATTAAGGGAATTAAATTAACTACTTCTGTTTTCTCCAATGTACAGCCATTTTCAAAACCTACTTCGAGTGTTACTTGAATCTCTGTTTCTGAAGTCTGAATTAAGATGTTATTACCAGAGTAATTATCCACTTCATTTCCAATAACCACCGTCCAGTCCAAGGAGCTTACAGGACTTGAGCCGTTTGATTGGTTTACTAAAACGACATTTAACAATCCATCTTGACAACCTGATTGGACGACATCAAAACTTACATCAGAAAGCTGATCTGACAGGTCTACTTGTTCGCTTAATGAGGCCGAACAGCCGTTATCAAAATCAATAGTGAGATCCAGAAGAAAAACCGTATCTGATAATCCAAATTGAAATTCCTGTACATCGAAATTTAAATTTTCGTCATGTAAAGTGATAGTCCAATTAATGTCAGTAATAGCCGCACCATAGACTGTAGTATTCTCAACATTAACAGTAAATCCATCCTCTTCACATCCTACAAAAGAAATGTCATATTCTAAAACGGGCGTTAATAATCCAGGATCTAAGGATTTATTATCACTTGATTGACAACCCGCGTCGTCTGTCACTGTCAAGTTTACTTCTAATGGAAGGTTAGAATCTAGCATGGCACTAACTTCTTGTCCAGACAGCTCTACCGTGACACCATTTTGTGTTATGCTCCAGATCCATTCCACTAATGTCCCTCCACCACTATGCGTGGATTGATCCATAAAAGTATACAGTGGTGTAGAACTATTGCAATCAGAAGGAACAACTTGAAAATCAACTTCAATAGAAGACTCGACAACATTAATGGACTTAGTAATTGTATCCGCACAACCTATATCCGGACGACTCGCAATAAGAGTAATTTCAAAAGTACCCGGCTCTACAAAACTTATCGATGGGTTTTCTGCGGTCAAATCATCTGGATCAAAAGTCGCTTCCGAACCAAAATCCCATTCGTATGCTTCAGCATTTTGACTAAGGTTGTTTAAAGTTATTTCTTGACCCTCACAAAAATTGGAACTTGTATCAAAATCGGCGAGTACATTATCTCCGCACACTCTAACGTTATATTCAAAATCACGTCTTACTGAGGACAAAAACACGCCATCTCTATATTCCTCTACACATACGCCTACAAGAAATTGTCCGACCAATCCAGGAGTAGCAGTAAGTTCACCCGTTTCAGAATCTATTTGCAATGGAGCCATGCCACTAAGCATATCATCTGTATTAAAACCATTCGCCCATTGAACCAAGTCAAAAGGAGGTCCAGCTGGAGGTTGAGGTTTCGGATCATCGAATGTGGCTCCAGTGCTAGGAGTACATAGTCTATAAACTAAAGAGTCCCCATCAGGATCCGTCGCCGAATGATCAAAAATTAATGGCTCATTAGCGCATATATAGATATCGCCCCAGTTATTAAATTCGGGAGAATTATTGCATTCTAATTGACCTTCACTAGTCAACTCTACAAAATATGTGGATCCTGTTTCTAGGGGGTCGACAATATTAGAAAGGGTTCCATTTCTGCAACACCTCTGATATACTAAATGATATCCCCCAAATCTATAAGGTAGTGATATCGTATCTATATAAGTCGTTTCATGAACGCATACGTCATTTCCTATGAAACCACATTCGTAGCTAATTACTTGATTTAATGTATCATCTTGATTAAAGGAAACAAGGATTTGACCTAGATTACCATAATTAGTCAATAATATACCCTGAGAGGAGTATATGCCTATACTCGCTGGATCGTCAAAATAAGCAGCGGGATGTCCAAATTCACAATCACGTCTCACAGTTAATTTTACCTCATATTGATTATTACCCAGACATCGGTAGGTCATATCTCCACCGACG
>JAHDBE010000276.1 GCA_020630555.1 Saprospiraceae bacterium | reverse complement strand
CATCGTATTTAGAAGTTGCTGGCCCTGAAAAACCAGTGTGAATTTTACGAATGTTGTTCTTGCTATCCAAAAATAAAAGCGTGGGGTAAGAAATGATTTTATTGAGCATTGGAAATTTCTCAGAGGCCTCAGCTTTATTTAAATAACCACCTAAAATCATATCGTACGGAATATTCATTCTCTGCTTATATCGTCTTAAAGCCTCAAGACCTTTAGATTCGTCCCGATATTTTTCAAAAGCTAAGGCAATAATTTCAACTTGATCAGATGGATTCTCTTTGAAATAATCAAGTAGAAAATTAGACTCATCTCGGCAATTTGGACACCAAGTACCCATAATTTGGACAAGTTTAATTTTGTCTGAATAGTAGGCATTTTCTAAATCTACCACTTTACCATCTGTGGTTTTTTGATTTAATATAAATGGTTGATCAACGACTTCATCTTTGACGTAAGTCAAATCATATGCACTTTTTAAAGTCGCCTTCTCGTCCTTAACTGCTTTCCATGAACTCTGATAATGTTTTCCACTTCTAAAACTACCGATTAAAGTATCCCCTTCAATCATTTTAGCTTGAAAAAGAAAAGCATGGGAGCCATCAAAACAAGAAAGAAACATCTTTTTCCCTTGGACATTTCCTTCAAGGTAACGATAGTCTCCAGTTTCGGTTAAAAATGTTCCTGTCACTGAATTTCCATTTTGCTCAAATTCTCCAATTGCTGGATATTCGTCTTCTGTACCTTCTTCGAAGATCACCGACCATTTACCAGAAATATCCATTTCGGCGGGTTTACCATTAGAGGCAAACCGATTATTTTTTCCATGCCAAGCTACAAATGGAATAGCATAATTTTTTCTGTTTTTAACCACCCAATTTCCTTCCATGACATTTTCCTCAAAAACCGCTTTGATGGAGGATTCATAAATTGGAAAATCAATGATTACTGTATCCTTGGCAGTCGCTTTGTCTAGATTAAAAACAATGTCGTCAACCTTGATTCTTTCTTCCCCATTGATGATCTCAATGTAGAAATCGGTATTAGAGTTGTCCTTATAAATGACATCAAATGTAAACGGCAATTCGCCCTCAAAAGAAAAGCTTTTGTTTAAGACAATGTCATCATTTACATTAATGTTTCTTTTTGGATTATTATCCAATTGCAAGGCAGCTCGCCATGTTCCTGGCGGTAATCCATTGAATTGATTTGGAAAGTCCACACATCCATAAAAACTGAATGCTACAAACAACACAAGGAGGAAAGAACTAAGATTTTTCACCGACAAAATGATCTTCTTTGTATTTAAATAAAACATTAAAGGTGGTCAAACTCCCATAAATACGTGTGATGTATTGTTGAAGATTGATTTTGTCCTCGTCGCTAAGTTTTTTAGAGCTGTTTATTCGTTGTTCCATTACTCTTATACGATCACGTACCATCACAATTTTATGGAAAAATGTTTCTATGGGAATCTCTTTAGATTTCAAACCTTCATCGTTTGGTTTGAGGATCATTGTTCCTCCTTCCCATTTATCACCGAGTTCTATTACCTGAGAAATATCCGAAAAGGATTGTAAGATTTTCACCAATGCTTCTTCTGCTTCTGTAAAAGAAACTGCCTCTGTAAATTCTATGGCTTCGATTACATCCCAGCTGTCATAGTCTTTTCCCACATGTTTAATCCCATAAGTCATAAAACAGACTTTATAGGCTGCTACATCTACTTCAATCACCACGCCATCTCCAAACGCTGGGTGTTTAACTCTTGAGCCTACGCCTAATACATCACTCATACTATCTCTGTTTAAATATTTTAGTTGTTTTTCTATGCGTTTTATCGGTAATCATAAGATTATACATGCCTTCTGGCAAATCTGCCAATGATATATTTCCCTCTTTAGTAAACATCTGTTTTGAGAAGACTGTTTTACCCACATTGTCAAAGACTTGTAATTGTAATGGAAGGGACCAATCGCTACCTAATTTGTAATTCACAGTTTGAACAGTAGGATTTGGGAATATCAAAAATTCTGAATTTCCAATCTCGGGATTATCAGTCGAACTAGGTTCACTAATTTGAAAATCCCAAATACCTCTTCCATAAGTACCAAAACGAGCGACTTTTTTATCCTCCAAGTATTCTAAAGACCAATATCTAACATTTGGGGCGGCCTCTCCACTCAGGTCATACCATAAATCTTCCTGAGTAATGTACACGTAAGGACCTGCTTCTGTAGCTGCAAATATTAAGGATTCGTCTTCGTTAGGCGCTAAACAGAAAACCGTTGTTTGTGGTAAACCATTAATCATTGGTGAGAAACTTTCTCCTCCGTCTATCGATTTCAAAACTCCCGGATTAGAATATCCAGAGCCAGATACATAAATAACTTCTTGATCAAGCTTAGATGGTAAAACACAGGAACCGTATAAATAATGTCCACCGGCGACATTAAATATTTTCATATCAAAGTTTTGTCCACCATCGGTTGATTTAAAAAACCGTCCATTAGCCGATAAGACATACCATAAATCTTTATCAAAATGATTAACCGCCATTGCAGATATTTGACTTCCACTTACAGTGAAATCGTAAGGAAGTTGGGAAGCAACTATTTCAGAACCATTATGTTCTAGTCTAATCAAATGAGCTCCAGCTTCTCCATCTACATGACCTCCTGCCACATAAACGACATTTTCTTCAGGATTAGGAGAAGCCATCATCGGAGGTATCCAAACGGATTCATCTTGAGAATTAATTTCATAACCGGTCTCTGGCCAATTTTGCTGCAATGGATTACTGTAATACGAAACACTCCCTCCAGGATATACCGTCCAAAATCTTTCTCCATTAGCGGTGAAGGTGTTGTGACCGTAATCACCAGAAATGACTTGATCAAAATTAACTGGATTGACACCTATCACTTTTCCTCTTTGAAGTCCTTGATCTTGGGATCCCGCAAAAATGAAATCATTATCTAAAGGATATGATTTAACGCTATAATACTGGCTTACACTTAATCCAAGCTTACTAAAGTTTATAGTACTTAAACTGCCATCATATGTTTTAGAAATTCCGCCATGATGACTTATAAGGATAAATGGAATACCGTTAACATCCTCAAATTCATCAAAGTACATCATATCTGCGTGTAACTTGTTTATTTCATTACCATAATATTCCCACCACTCATTTATGAGCTGCCAAGTCTGACCTCTATCTAAGCTTCGATAGGCATTTACTTCACCGTAAATCATGACGTCAGGATTAGATTTTGAAATAAATAGACCGACACGCCAAGGACGAGAGGGTAGCGTACTAAGGTACTCCCATGTTTCGCCAAGATTTTCAGTTTTAAATAATTGATTGTCTTGATCATAGGCGTATAAAACAATCTCTTCAGCTTCATCCAAGTGCCCATCAATATTGGCTTGGCCATTAGAATTAAAAGCAAGGGGTGAGTTAGTTTGTATTATTTCAAATAACTCTGTTGTTGCATTCCAACGATGTATTCTACTTTCATCCGCTGATATTTGTTCGACAATGAAAATTTCATCCGTGTTATTTATTTGCGTCATGGAAATATCTCGTGTATCACTTGTGGTAAAGCCAAGTGCAATCTCATAGTTTTCACCATTATCTTTTGTCCGTAAAATTTTTAAGTCATCCCAGTAGCCTTGTTTGTTGATAACAAAGATTTCTTGGTTTGACAATTTAACGGGATCTCGATAATAATTTCCATAGTTTTCGGCGCCAGAACTTGTTTGCCATGAAAGGCCATCATCATCTGAATACACAGGAGTTCCTGCCAAAGCAGAAATTAATCTTCGAGTACCATCTTCTAATTCTGAAATAAAGAAAT
>JAHDBE010000275.1 GCA_020630555.1 Saprospiraceae bacterium | reverse complement strand
TTTAGGCATCATGACATCTAATAAGCATAAATCATAAGCCTTACTCTGAATCTCGTTTAAGCCTGCCATTCCATCACGGCATAGCTTGACGTCAAAGTCCTCATTTTCTAAATAATCAACAAGTAAAAATCCTAAATTTAGATCGTCTTCGATCACCAAGATCTTTTTCTCACTCATTTATTAAACGTTTGGAAAGATTAGTTCAAATTGGCTTCCTTTATTTAACTCACTTTCTACTCGAATTATTCCTTTGTGCATTTCAATAACCGCTTTCACATAGGATAATCCAATACCAAACCCTTTAGCCTCTCGTATATCTCCTGTATTTACCCTCTGGAATTTTTCGAAAATATGATCTTGGTCTGCTTTACTAATTCCAATACCATTATCCTTAAAAACGAGCTTTATTTGGTCGCCCAAATCTTCCATTGAAATGGTAATCTCCGGAACCTTATCACAATATTTCAAGGCATTGTCTACAAGATTTCGAACCACATTATTTAAATGATAATAATCCCCAAAAATCTCCCATTCGCCGGAAGGCAAATCCAAAGAAATTTGTCCTTGCTTTTGATCTATTATAAGTTGCATCTGATCAAGAACCTCGGTTAGTAAATTACGTACATTGACAGGTTCTTTTTTCATCCTGAACTCGCCGCTCTCAAGCCTGGATAAAAACAAGACGCGTTCTATCTGATCTTTTAAGCGACTATTCTCCGATTGAATAATTTGTACGTATTTATCATGAGCAAATTTTTCATGCTTTCGCGAAAGCAAATTAATGGCTAATGAAATATTAGTCAGAGGTGTTTTTAACTCATGCGCTGTGTTATTAAAAAAATCGATATTGTCAGCAGTGATTTTCTTTTGTTTGTACAAAGACCATATCGTGTACAAAGTAGCTGCAGTGAGTAGAAAAAATATCAACAAAAACGAACCAACCATAAAGCTCATTTTATCTGCGATATACTTTTCTTTAGATGCAAAGGACACACCCAATTTATAACTGGATTTTGTGGGTGCCGATCCATCGATCGAGCAACAATAAGATTTACCTTTTGGCGGCGGCGCATAACATCCATCTGCAAAAATATCTACTCTATATTTTTCATCTATCCCAAAACAGCTCATGTAATTAGAAAGGCTCTCCTCTAACTCCAAGCGCTCAGAAACCGTCAAAGGCTCACTATCTTCTACATCAATGTAAGCACAACTCTCTTCGTCCATGCATTTTTCATTCTCCTTTAAGTCAAGGTTTGTTTTATGTCTATCGTTGTAATCAGACAAAGTGCTACCAATGGCGAGATTCACCTTTTGATCAAATTGCTCTTCGATAAGTTGACGGGATTGAGATAACCAATTTATTTGAAAAGCCATTAGTGCGACAAGCGCGAGACACACGAATGCGCTAAGAAAGGGTACCTGATTTGTTTTGATCCAATGCAGCAACTGGCAAATGTTTGATACAAAGAGAATACTTATTTTACTGACCATCAATCGTTTAACAAGTATTTAACAAGCTTTTCTCAAGTTTTAAACAGATACTAGAGTCATATCACACGAAATTTGATTTCGAATTGAATACGGTAGCTCAGCGTTTCTGAGTGAAATGAAAATTACTATTATGAAATTTTTCTTAAGTCTAGCTTTCGCCTTGGTATTGAGTTTCAACTACGGCGTGGCACAAGAATCTGCAGCAGCTACAAAAGATTCGAAAAAATGTGTTCCTTCAAAAGAATGTCTTGCTAAGAAATCCGCATGCAAAGCTAGAACAGCTAGCGCTGAAAAAACGGAGGTTGCCTCTGCTCAAGCAGAGCGTACTGAGGGTCTTGTTAAATTAACAGACAATGGCAAAATGAAAGAGTGTGACATTGAAGCCTGTGCCAAGAAACTTGGAATCACTGTCGAAGAATGTAAAGCCATGTGTGCTAAAAAATGTTCGAAAACTGAGGCCACTAGTTCTACGGAAGTTGCTTCGTCCATCATGACTAAAACCACAACGGCTGAAAAACCTGCAAAAGCCTCATGCCAATCTAAAGCCGCATGTAAGAAAACATGCAGTAAAAAAAGTAAATAGTAATACGTAGATATTAGAATTAGCTTACGGGCATAGTCATTTGACTATGCCTTTTTTGTTTTAGCAACATCCGCCACCATCATAGAAAAATGTTGACTCGCTAATGTGTATATCGGACCGTCCTAATGAAGCTAAAGCTCCAGCCGTTTTGTCACAAACAGCAAGTGGCTGATTTTGAAGTAGGTTATGTCCTTTCCCATCATCGTAATTTTCTTCGGACCCAAAATATATTGCCGTTTTACCTGTAAAGACACATGGTCCGTCTTCCGGCATAGGATCTTTAATCGCGCAGACTTCTACACTTTCGATGTAAATCAACTCGTCTGTTTCGTATTGATCTGGAGATAGTATTCGATAAGGTCTTTTTGCTCTAATTTCAATTGTCCCGAAACCCACATCCGTCATCATCTTCACATACTCATTTAGAGGTAACGAACCACTAAGACAAAGCGCTCTTAATTTTTCATCCTCCTTTAATGCTTCCGGCATCACTTGTTCGCAAATGGGATCAGATAAAACTAATCGTCCATGAGGCTTTAAAACGCGATACATTTCCTTCAAGGCTTTCTTTAGGTCTTCTGCTTTAAAGATGTTAAAAAGGCAGTTTTGTGCGGCCACATCTATGCTTTCATCTTCTATAGGGAGGTTAAGTGCATCTCCTTTGACCAAGTCTACGAATTCAGATTTAAACCATGGATTTTTGGCTTCCGCCAATTTAAAATTTTCACGACTCGCCTCTAACATCTCATCAACCACATCTACTCCTACGACACCCCCTTTGTTTCGATTAAAATAAGCGAATTGCAAAAGCTCCATACCACCGCCAACACCTACATAAAGGATTTTTGGATCATGTACTAAATCCCTTGGATGTATGGTCGAACCACACCCATAATTCATTTCAAGCATTTTTCCTGGGATGTCCAAGCCAGGTAATTGCCAAACTGGGGTTGTTGTACAACACAATCCGACATCCGGAGTTAAGGCTGCCTGTTTATACACATCGTGCGTGGTATCGAGGTATGACATATCTTCATTTATTTTTCGCAAATTTAGGCTACTACTTTAACAAAGAGTGTCTAAAAATGGACAAATAAAAACGAACTATGTACCGCATAACTTCTTTCGTCATCCTCTTATTTTTTTTGGTACCTAAATCGGAAGCCCAAATTATACTTAACACTAAGGATTCGACTCAACAGGTTAGTTTCGGATTATTGATGAATACAAGATATTCGCTGGACGATGACAACTTTCAAAATCTAGAACTCAATCGATTTAGAATTAGAGTAAGAGCTAAGGTTTCGGAAAAATTAGAATTTTTCACTCAACTATTTTTTGATCTACCGGGTAACTTTAATCCTCCTTTAGAAAGCTCAACCTCTAGGATGCTATTTGATGCTTTGGTGAATTACAATTTAAATGACTCATGGAAGATAACCGCAGGGCAATTTAATGTCAATGGTGCCTATGAATTTATGAGTTTAGTTCATGAATTAGAATTTGTAGATCGCAGTATTTTGAGAAGAACCTATGGTTATGGAAGAGATCGGGGGGTAATGCTGACCTACTCCAAAAACTTTGACGAAAGTCAAAGCCTAAAATGGTATGCCTCCATAACAAGTGGTGAAAACTGGAATTATTCAGGAGGGAACATAGGAGGGTTTATGTATCTGACACGACTTGAATATTACCCTTTTGGTGCATTTAAAGGCAGTCAGACTCAAGAGGGAGATTGGCAAAGGCATGAGAGCTTTAAGATGGCTATGGGAGTTGGATACTCCTTAAA
>JAHDBE010000274.1 GCA_020630555.1 Saprospiraceae bacterium | reverse complement strand
ATTTTGATATCCATAATATTTAGTTTTGAATAGAGTGAATTCCTTTGGTGTTTTGAGTTTCGAGGGTCCAATCATCAGAGCGTCCAGTTTGTATCCAAACATCATTTGACCGACGAAATACTTGGACGTTTACTAAGCATAAGTTGCTCATGATTTGTTCAAATTCTTTGACTGTCATTTTTGGATCTTCAGGAACTTCGTCTTCTATAACTTGAGTAAATGCATCACCAAAACATTTTTCTGGATCAATCTCTTCTTCACTTTTTGAAAGAGAAAATTCGTCGTGCGCTTTGTTGTAAAATTTGACTTTAAGTCCAGGGAATTTTGAACTAAATTCTTTCTGGAAATCCTTAATCTTTTTCGTTTTTAAAATCTTCATGATTCTATCTTTTTATTCAAAGCTAGTCTCATCGGTAAAAGGACTAGCTGATTTTTCTCAATGCCATCAATGATCTTCGTCAGTGATCTACCTTAAATAAATTGGATAAGAGTGATTAAGCCTGCAGCGATGACGATGAGTAAAGAAATTCTTAGAAATAGTACTTGTGGTATATGATTGAGTATTTTTTTTCCAACCCAAGTACCAATAAATGCTACTATGAATAAAAAGGGTAGGTATATTAAAATGTCCATTTTAATATATCCCTGAAAGAAATAAACTATTGCTCTCGAACTGTCCACGGCAAAGTCTATAACAGCCGAACTAGCAATGAATGTCGATTTCTCCAATCGAAAGGAGGCTAAAGTAAGCCCTCTTATGGCACCACCGGTACCAATAAGTCCAGCAAGAAAACCAGAGATTGTTCCGCCAAGAATAGTATTGGTTTTATTGGCTTTGAATTTTAAGTTTTTAAAGATGAAGAGAGTTGTGCCAAGGCCAATTAGAAAAATGCCCAATACCATCTCAAGGATTTTTGTAAAAATGACTTGGGTTAAAAGCGCTCCGATAATTACAAATAGCACTGAAGGGATACCGAGATTTAGTAAGAGTGTTTTGTCTAAACCTTTTCTGAAAAGAGCGATTTTACTCAGATTACTTAGCACGTGAAATACGGCTGTCAATCCTAAGACTGTTTCAAAATCAAAGTATAAATTACCAATGGGCACAAAAAGAATTGAGGATCCAAATCCTCCGATAGTACCGATGATTTCTGCAAGGAAACTTAAGAATAGAAAACTGTAACTAAGAGACTCCAATTTTTTTTCTCTAAGTTGGAGATTACCTACTTAAGCTTATATGATTTATATCATGAGATAAGCTGATTCTTATTGTAGCAAAAAATCTTACCTAATTAAAGACACCGTCCCTGAATAACTCTCAACAACATCATCGATAAAGGCGACTTCTGCCACCCACACATAAGAACCTGGATTTAGTGGTCGGTTTTTAAATTTACCATCCCAGCCTTGTTTGATGTCATTGATGGGGACGTTTTCTGAAGAGAAAATACGATTACCCCAACGATCAAAGACGTATAAAGATTGGACGAAGGCTGCTTCAGGACCGGCGTTCACAAAAAATACATCATTTATTCCATCGCCATCTGGGGAGAATATGTTTGGGACATAAACCCGTCTTCTTTTAGTCACATGTACACGTAATGAATCAGAATCAATACAATCGTCTTCGGAGATTACGCTAATCGTATAATCCGTACTGTTTACTGGCCGAGCAAACGGATTAAAACAATCTCCACAACTCAAGCTTAACTCATTCGTCCAGTCAATATCTATTAGGTTGACATTATTAATGGAGGGCATTAATTGTATACTGTCTCCCAAAAAAATCGTCACATCATCTATATCGAGAACGGGAATCTGTGGTGCCGTTAGACTCGATTCCACAAAACTAGTACATCCGTTATCATCCACAACATACAACTGATAAGTACCTTCGGATAATCCAGAAAAAACAGTATCTAAACTAAAATTAGTAGCTCCAATCGCATATTGATATGGAGGACTTCCACCTTGAACATCCAATACTGCGATTTCACCTGTCTCAAAACCATCACAATTTGGATCAGAAAAAAGAACATCGGGCGTCACTACAGGTGGAGCAAATAATTCTATACTTGCGGATTGGTTACACCCATAGTCATCAGAAACAATGACAGAATGCGTGCCTGCAGGTAAATTATTCGCTTGATCTGTTTGATCCCCGTTACTCCATACATAGGTGTAAGGTTGGACACCGCCAGTCACAAGCGCTGTAGCCGTGCCATCCATATTCAATATGTTATTAGGATCTTCAAAGCAACTGACATTATACCCATCGATATCAGTAGCGATCATTTCTATATTAATAGGTGGAGCTTCGGTAACTTCTTGTAAAACAACCGTCTCATTTCCAAAATCATCGTAGATGTATATCCTATATGTACCAGCGGGAATTCCGGGTATCTCATTGTTCACTAAAAGATTCGTTTGTCCAGTTCCTGTAATAGAGGTGTTGGCAATGTTAGTATACTCATATGTTAAAGGCGGTTCACCCTGATCTACAGAAAAAATTAAAGTACCCGTGGCAGTACCATTACAGACTACAGGAATTTCATCAGCTGTTCCGATTATTTCACATTCGATAACAAGTAATTCTAAAAAGACAATACTGTCACAATTGTTTTCAGTAAGTACAACACCGCTGTAAGATCCCGTTTGATTATATGGCGTTTCGCCGATTAAAAAACTATCCACATTACAAATCCAAACATCAAGATTACTCTGTGGCTGAGGGAGAACCGTGATATCTATATTGATGATACTGTCGCATCCATTGGTTAGGGTAACAATTTCTTGATAGGTACCCGTTTGGCAAAATTCAACTCCGTTTGCCTCTAGGCATTCACCATCACATAGTAGTTCGTTTATATTAAGAGTTTCAGGTGTTCGGACATTAATAGTAGAGCAACTAGGAGGGCCTTCATCACAGGCGTTTGCTGCGACGACGCACACCTCATAAACACCATCCATCGGAAATTCTAAATCGACCACATTGCTGTTTAAATTTTGTCCAATGCCATTCACCGTCCAGTTGTAAATAGCGGCACTGTTTATTTCCTCTACCTGAAAAGTGGTTGGAAAATTCGGACAAGTTTCTTCTATATGTGTAAGGGTTCCAGAGAATTCTATGGGGCTCGCTTCAGTCGAACCTTCTAAAACATTAAAAGTCCAGTCGCAGTTAGATCCTCCACTTCCATCTATGACTAAATAGTAATGCTGACCAATTAAAAGCGGGACATCCGTTGTGAAGGTCCAACTTGTATTGTCGTCTATGTCGGTATTGCAAAAAGTAATTGCCTCAAAATTTTCACAATCTTCTGTATAAAAAAAGCCCACTTCTAAACTGCTAATTCCAGGAATCGCAGCGATGCATGTACCCACATCAACTCTAATGGTCAAGCTTTCACTCCCTGCAATGAAGGCGATGTATTGCATATTATTATACTGTGTCGTACAGAATTCTGGAAAGCCTTGTCCTTGTGCGGTCAAATCATTAACACCGGTATATCCGTCGATGTCGCAGATGACACATGCCGTTTCACAAAACGAACTCATTTCAGGATTATCTCCACATGGTTCAGGTGGTTCTAACTGGGCTTTCGCCAATGAAAAACCAAAAACAAGGATAAGTGTAGTTATATATTTATGCATAGGACATCTTCTCACCTATAATAATACCATTTTGACTATAAAACGCTGCACTAGTTACCTAATACCTGCCAAGAATACTCATACTTGACAAATGGGGTTTAATGTGATTTATTGGCTTTAAGCCAATAGATATCATCAATTAATTCATTGACTGAAGTCAAATCCAAACCATCATATATCCCTCGGATGTGACCCTTATTATCCACGAGAACGAGATTT
>JAHDBE010000273.1 GCA_020630555.1 Saprospiraceae bacterium | reverse complement strand
GGTCCTTCTTCAAATACTAAAAATTCGTTTTTCGCCACAGGAAACTCACCCATACCTCCCGGAAAAAACTCAGATCCTGTCATTCTTGTTAATACTTCAGCCGCGGCTCTTGAGTATGTCGAATGACCTGAAACATAACCTGCAAATGGTGGAGTCACAAAAGAAGGTCTTTGGTATGGAAACCAGTTTTCTCCTAAAATCCAACCGACACCTGCCACGTCAACTTCAGGATCTTGAATTTCATCATGACCTTTCCAAGTGTATAATTTTATTTTACCCACATTTTGATTGAACTCTCCGGCTAAAGGATCTCCCATTTCAACCAATTCGATGTATCCGTCAACTAAAGGAATGCCATGAGGATGGTAATTGACCGCATTGGGATCTGAACTTTGTCCTTGATCACACATGTAGCGTATTGCAGAAACAGGTCTTAAATAATCGTAGTATCCTTTACAACCCCATGCTGTAATGGCGCAATCGTGCATGGCACCTCCTAATAAAAGATAAGATTTGACGTCCCATTCTAATTCATCTAATTCTGGACCAACTCCCCCGAATCTTCGTTCGAATTGAGGGTGATCCGTGACTGCTTCATTCATGATGACATACCAGTGTCCTGGAGGTGTCTCTGAATCAGGTCCATCTGCCCAAAACTCAGCAAGGGCACGTCCGTAATCTCCTCTTGGGACCATCTGAGGATCATAGGGCATTCCTGTTACCGGGTTTATTGTATGTCCTTGACTCTGATCTCCTCCATCAAAGAATTTGTAAAATTGATCGAAATCCTCAAATTCAGCAGGAGGCTCTGGATTATTCCCAATATTTGCAGGTGAAATGTCCCACATAACGCCGTCCGTTGGATCTAAATGCGCACCCCAAACGGAAACTAAGGAAAATCCCCATTTATAGGGATCACTCAATGCTGCTCCTGGATCCGATTGTATATATGGAGGTTCGCCTGGATCATGATAGACCCAGTAATCGAAACCATCTCGTTCGTAAATATTAGCATCTTCGGACTTCATGGCAAAAGGGTCAACTTGGCCCCATTCTGGCGAAAGAAAGGCAGGCGTGTTTATTGGAATTACGTTGCCCGACTGATCTACAAAAAATTCCAAAGTTAAAGACTGCCACCTATTCGGATCTTCAAGGTTTGGGTTTCCGGGATCCTTTACAACCAGAGGATCATTAACAGGTTGATAATAAAGATTACTGTAAAAAAACTGTTCGTTTGAGCCATCTTGAAGGCCATATTGAATAACGGCATTTCCGATAAAATTCCCTAGATCCGCAGGATTACCTGAAGAGTAATCCATGGATTGATAATTTATGTCATATCCTAAGGAAGCCATTTTACTATCCAAAGAATCTTGAATCGCTGCAAATCCTGGCGCAAAGAAATATCGATGAGAAAGAATTCTGTACACTGCGTAGCTTATCGCTTCTTCACGAGCTTCTTGCACATCGACTGTAGTCTCAAATCCTTCGAATGGAGTCAGATGACCCTTAATTTCTTTTCCAAGAAGATATGTTTCGGCCACATCATCAAATATTGCCCATGCATCATACATGGCGATACTCGCGTGAAATAAGTTACGAGCATGAAGGGTAGGCCGTGCAAAATCATTACGTATAGCGTAAAGATTTATCTCGTTCCATTCTCTGGCAATGCTGTGCTGAGCTTCTATGTTCGCGGCTTGAACACTAAATAACAAGACAAAAAACAGTGTAAAGTAACGTCCCATAAACGACATATTAAGAAAACAAAAATATGTAAAATTTTGATCTTTCGACTTCTTTTCAGACGAATCTCCTTAAGTAAAGACACCATTTAGAAATCGATTGTCTACTTAATTCGCGGTTTTAACGTAAAAAAGTTTTTAGCCCGAATCGAATAACCAATAAAAGCGCCAAAAATATGAGCAAAACGTAATAAAAAGGTACTATACTAATGGCAATGATATGAGTTCGCTCTAGGATCCACATAAAACAAATCACCCCGAAAATCACAAACATCAATCCACTTATTTTATCAAATCCAGGAATATCACAATACTCTACATTTTTCTTAATAATGTAAAGTGTTGCCAACATGGTTAATATTGGTATTATCTGGACAAATAGATTAGCATCTGTGATCGATCTTCTTTCAAATAGGAAATAATAAACATTTAAGGTTACGGCTAATATCCCCGGAATACATACGGCGTAAATAAGAACGCTGTATACATACTTCCACGGATTTAAATGTCCCTCATTTGAGGCTATAAAATTCAAAAGTAATGCAACCAAAGGCATTCCTAGGTAGAATGTACACATCTCTATCGGATGCTCTCCTATCCAAACAAATAAATCTCCTAATGTCATTACAATCCCATCATTAGAGTCATAGGATCTTCTAGCAATTTCTTCACTTTTACTAAAAAGGTAACTGAGGTACTTCCGTCAATAACTCTATGATCATATGACAAGGCCAAATACATCATGGGTCTAATTTTGACTTCTCCATCAATGGCCATTGGGCGTTGCTGGATTGTGTGCATACCTAATATAGCTGACTGGGGTTCGTTAATAATCGGAGTACTCATCATGGATCCAAAGACCCCTCCATTGGTTATAGTAAATGTTCCACCTTTCATCTCCTCCAATGTCAATTTACCTTCTCTTGCTTTTCCAGCCAGTTCTTTTATTTTCATTTCGATTTCATGAAACTGAAGACTTTCTACGTTATGAACAGGTGGCACTACCAAACCGGTAGGTGTAGAAATGGCAATACTTATATCTACATAGTCGTGATATATTAAGTTGTTTCCGTCAATTTGAGAATTCACAGCGGGCATCTCCATCAGAACTTGTGCACAAGCCTTTGAGAATAAAGACATGAAACCTAATTTGATTCCATATTTCTCGACAAACTGCTCTTGATATCTTTTTCTTAATGCCATTATTTCCGTAAGGTCCACTTCATTAAAAGTGGTAAGCATCGCTGTGTTATTTTTAGCTGAAACAAGACGACTTGCAATCGTTCGCCTCATTCGACTCATTTTTTCAGTTCTTAGCTCTCGACTAAAATTAGCTCTAGGTCCTGAACTTAAAGTTTTAGATTCGACTGGTGTGCTTGATTTCGTAGCTGACATCGCATCTGACTTAGTAATTCGTCCATCTTTCCCTGTCCCCTTTACCTCAGAAGCAGAAATACCCTTTTCAGCTAAAATCTTACCAGCGGCAGGAGAAGGATGTCCTTTGGCGTAACTGCTTGACTCCGTCTGTTGAACTGGTGTAGGCGTCGCTTGAGTTTGTGGTTTTTCTTCAGAAACATTCTCTTCCGGAGTAGCTGCTGGAGCCGGTGCATTACCAGCAGGAGAAGCTACACTTGTATCTATTTTGGCCACTAGAGCACCAATTTCTAAATCATCGCCCTCTTCAGCGACATAGATTAATTTTCCTGCGGCTTCGGCAGGAAATTCTAACGTGGCTTTGTCAGATTCAAACTCGCAAATGGGTTCATCGAGATTTACATAATCTCCATTTCCTTTTAACCATTGACTTAATGTAACTTCCGTGATAGACTCCCCGATTGTGGGAACTTTCATTTCGACGATGCTCATAACATGAAATTTACTTAAAACTACAGCATTCTAGATTACCCACGAACTACAAAAGATATAAAAACCTATATTTTTTAGACAAATCTAATTTTAATTTTAGCCCTGTCTTAAATATTTAATTTTATTCAATTCTGAACACCTGTAAAACATCACTGTTTCGTACAGCAATTATATGGGATTCCTCTTTACCATTGACCATGGTGAGGTCCTTTACATCTCCTTGTAAAACAAATCCAGTCCCATTCACTGCATGAAATCCTCCC
>JAHDBE010000272.1:863-3892 GCA_020630555.1 Saprospiraceae bacterium | reverse complement strand
TAATTCAAATGATCATATTATTTTTCGGGATTTTACTTTGCCTTGGATATGGTCTACATTTTCTTGGAGGCTGGGATAACTTCATAGCCTCGGTCGATTCGGAAAGGTTAACCGTCATTGATTTTAATGCCTATGGAGTAGATGGAGGTTCTGATTTCGGCTTTTGGCCAATGTTGATTGGAGGTTTCTTTTTATATGCGTCTTACTATGGGACCGACCAAAGTCAAATCCAAAGACTGTTTGCCGCTAAAGATATTTCAACGGTACGAAAAGCGCTTTTATGTAATGGACTTATGCGCTTTCCGATAACTCTCACCTACTGTATCATGGGTTTAATCGTGGGTACTATGGTCGTGCAAAATCCTAGTTTTAGAGAGATGATCCCTATGGATAAACCCGATTTAATGATCCCCGTTTTTATCCGTGAATATTTACCAAACGGCATTATAGGTATTTTACTCGTGGCCATATTATCTGCGGCTATGTCATCATTAAGTTCGACTATCAACTCACTCAGCGCCGCTTCGGTCGAGGATTTATTTAATCGATCAAAGCAATTAGATACGGACACGTATATGAGGTATTCTAAATGGCTAGCTCTTTTTTGGGGTGTAGTTTGTATCATTTTAGCCTTTTTTACGGGCGATATTGCAAAAACTGTTATTGAGGCGATCAATAAAATAGGGTCAGTATTTTATGGGCCAATTTTCGCGACTTTTATTGCTGCTATCGGATTTAAAAGAACCAATTTCATTGGAGCCAATGTGGGACTATTACTCGGTGTCTTAGTAAATGTATACTTATGGTTATTCTGTCCTGAAATCTTTTGGTTCTGGTGGAATGCGATAGGGGCAGTTGTTACTCTCGTGACTTCTATAACAGTAAGTGAATTACTAAAAAAAGAGAATAACCAAATACATCAAGACGAGAATTCAGAAATCGAAATTGATTATAAAAAGGCATCTATACTTATAGGGTTTACTATTTTTATTATCACCTTCAGTTTTCTATTTCCTTCGTTCTTTTAATACTAAACGGGCACGGTTTAGCATTAAAGAATAAAAACAATTGAGAGTTATAAACGCATCTCTTTTATTCTTGATGCTTGTCTTTTGCATTTCAACGTCTTACAGTCAAGAGTTAAACAGCAATACACGCACCATAAAATCCATCTCCGTCCCTAGTGGATTTGAGAGAGTCAAATCTCAACCAAATTCTTTTGGTGAGTATCTCCAAAAACTTCCTTTAAAAGAAGAAGGGGCAAGAGTTTATTATTACCATGGCGGCGTTAAAGAAAATTTTGGCCAATACATAGAGGTTATTGATTTAGAAATTGGAAACAAGGATCTTCACCAATGCGCAGACGCAGTCATTCGCTTACGAGCGGAATATTTATGGCGAACAAAACAATACGACGATATACAATTTAATTTCACTAATGGTCATCGCATTAAATATTCTCGATGGATGAATGGTGAGCGTATAAAAGTCCAAGGCAACAAATCAAGTTGGTATAAATCTCAAGACCCAAATAACGATTACAATAGCTTTTGGGAATACCTAGAGGAGATTTTCATGTATGCAGGAACTTACTCTCTTAACAAAGAACTTAAGTCGAAAGATTTAAAGAATATGGAAATAGGTGATGTACTCATCCAAGGAGGATTCCCCGGGCATGCCATGATAATTGTAGACATGGCAATACATAAATCTTCTGGCCAGAAAGTATTTCTTTTAGCTCAAAGCTATATGCCTGCCCAACAAACTCACATTGTAACAAACCCAACTAATCCCGATTTAAATCCGTGGTATGAACTAAATAGTGAAAATTCAATCTCTACACCTGAATGGCATTTTAGTGTAAACGATCTAAAGTCTTTTTAATTAAATATCACATCTCCGTAATCTCATATACCGCGTATGTATTGTTAAGGATTAATCTGTGTATCTTCCCAAATGAGTCATAGTGACATACGAGTAAAAAAATGGGTCCTTTACCCTCCCCTTGTTATCATCGCAGTCACTTTAATTTTCAGCCTCTTAGATTCAACTCAATTTGTCGAAACCACTAAAGGTATAAATGCTTGGATTTTAAATCACTTTGGTTGGTTATTTACATGGAGTACTTTTCTGTTTTTGGTTCTTCTTTTTGTCTTATTTGTTTCCCCTTTCGGGAAAGTAAAAATTGGCGGGAAAGACGCAAAACCGATTCTCACAAGATGGCGTTGGTTTGGCATCACATTGTGTACAACAATAGCCACTGGAATTTTATTCTGGGGCATGGCAGAACCTCTTTACCATTTTCATGAGCCACCCTTTGAAGAAGCACAATTCAGTTCGGCTGGAGAACGATATGATTTTGCATTATCTACCATGTATATGCATTGGTCATTTACACCTTATGGAATTTACACAGTTGCTGGTTTGTGTTTTGCCTTAAGTTATTATAACCTTAAAGGCTCTTTCAGTATTCAATCTCTACTCCTACCAGTTTTACCCATTAAACCAAATTCACGAGTTTCGGATATTGTAGATGTCGTGTGTCTTTATAGTTTAGTCGCAGGCATGTCAGCTTCTCTTGGAGCTGGTATCCTAGCATTAATGGGTGGAATTTCTGAAATAACTCAGTTCGAAAAGAACAATCTGCTGCTTATAGGAATCTGCATTTTCATAACCGTAAGCTTCATCATATCGGCAGCAAGTGGTTTACACAAGGGTATAAAATGGTTATCAAGCATAAATATGTGGGCTTTTTTTGGCTTGATCGTATTTATCATTTGTGTCGGCCCTCTAAGTAACATTATTGCAGATTCAAGTTCAGCCTTTTCAGAATATACAAAGCATTTCATTTCGCGAAGCACCAATTCAGATTCAGGCATCAATGGTAAATGGCTTAATGATTGGACTTTTTTTTATTGGGCAAATTGGTTTGCTTGGGCTCCAATTGCTTCTTTGTTTCTTGGAAGAATTTCAAAAGGATTTACAGTGCGTGAGTTTATAATTTTCAATCTAATCCTGCCATCAATTTT
>JAHDBE010000272.1:0-853 GCA_020630555.1 Saprospiraceae bacterium | reverse complement strand
CTTCCAAAATGAGTCATAGTGACATACGAGTAAAAAAATGGGTCCTTTTCCCTCCCCTTGTTATCATCGCAGTGTCAAAACGGAACCATTTACAATCTAATGAAAGATTCAGGTGAAGAATCTGTTATGTATTATGTTTTCCATCTTCTTCCTCTAGCTAAGATTACCATTCCAATTATTATACTTATCATCTTCCTCTCTTATGTTACTGCCGCAGACAGTAATATTTCAGCCATGAGTAGTATGGCTACAAAAGGTATAACTTCCGAAAATCCTGAAGCGCCAAAATGGATAAAAATTTTACTGGGTTTGTCCATTGGATTATTATCCATAGTTATGGTGACAACTGTTGGAATAGACGGTATTAGGATACTGTCTGTACTTGGTGGATTCCCGGCTTTGTTTTTAGTAATAATTGCTGCCGTTGGTTTAGTTAAAATGCTTCTAAACGGTCATTTGTATTAAGTTAATCGTGCACTTTGATAAAAAACGCCATGATGAGTTGGGGACCATAAGGAACTTCTAATTCCGGCTTTCGCCAATCCTACATTTACCCAATTATTACAGGTATTAAGCGCATGATAAACTCCTTCTGCCTCGTAAAATTCATCATTGTCCGTATAGCTTTTATCTGGAATATGAATAACCGACTTATTATATTTTCTGAAGTAAGAGTAGATGTACTGACATAGCTTTTCGTATTGTTTAGGGGAGAGTGTTAACTGAGCCGTAAATTTCTTTTCTGTCGGAATTTTATCATACGAATACACGTGCATCAATGTCGGGCTTGGTATAAGCATAGCCCTTGCAGCTACTTTGATGGTGAGGTCGTTCCAAGTGGGAATATCCAGAT
>JAHDBE010000271.1 GCA_020630555.1 Saprospiraceae bacterium | reverse complement strand
ATTCACCGGCCATTCATAACTTAATTGTGTTGCTTCTGACTTGGAAACGATAATTTTTTCTTTATAAATATTTGTTATTTCACTTAAATAAACGGGAGAGATCAATGTTGAACTCCGGTTCGGACCGCCTTTTACATCGAAAAGGTAGTATTCTTCTTCGTTGCAAGGATCTAAATGCCCAAGACCTTTACATTTACAATAAACCACATGTTGATTAAATGAAAAATTACTGGACATATTATAACATCCCCTGTCATACTTAAAATCGTACAACAACTGACCATTTTCATCTTCTATTTTGCTCAGATACCAGCTGTTAGCTATCCATCTATCAGGAGTAGTGCAGTTATTGGCCCCGTCTGCTTGTCCGAATAAATTCATACTATACTCAATGGCATTGTCCTTAAATCCGAATATGTATCTTTTACCATATTCATCAATTATTGTAAATCCTTTAAATGTCTTTGAATATTCAATAGCCTCAGAAGTGTTTTCAGTATAAGGCACATGACTATAAATAGGATAGTCGTAATTAGTGGAATTGTAGAGATCAAATTCAACTTTTAAATTGGAATCCGAAATAACTTTCCATTCTCCATCACCTGCCAAGAAGAATTGACCAGAATAATTTAAAAAATTAAAATTGAAGATATCAGGTTCAAAATCTGATTGAGGCTCCAGTTGAGCTACGTTTCTAAGTTTTAGCTGATGGTTAGTATTCCAAAAAGTTACTAAACCTGCATTTACAGTTTCAATGTAATTTCTAATAGGAATGTCATTTTCATTGAACATTCCAACTTCATCTTCAAATCCATTTTTTGATCTCGTAATGACACCTCCGGCCATGAGAGACCAGTTTTGTCCTACCCATCCAGCATGTTGATCAACTCGAATTCCACCGGCATCGTGATCTAAGTAAATCGGTAAATCAACCCCCCTCGCACTCATGGTTAAAAGTGGAACATTTACTTGAGCTCTTCCCGTATAAAGTGAAACAGGTTGAAAATTCACCATATTCATACTAATGGCTTCTGTACTTGGAAAGCTCACTACATCTTCGACCGTTTGCGCTTTAAAGTGTTTTGATACGAACAAAATGCTTAAGAGTAAGGCTATTTTATATATAGATACATTTTTCATAATCTTTTCTTTTAATGGTTTGAAGTTTACTTGATTAAAATGAGTCGCTCAGTGGGGAATCGGAAATCAGAATTAAACACTGAGAGGAAGTAAACTCCTGGAGGAAATTGATTAAGATTTATTTGTTTGACATTTAGGTTTTCGGTAACTAAGATTTTTTCTTGTGCTATCTTTTGTCCCTGTGTATCAAAAAGTAACAGTTCATAGTCCCCCTTTGAAAAATCGTTTAATCGGATATTAAACACTTGGGTAGATGGATTAGGATATACTTCTAATTGTGGGATACCTAGCTCCTTTGGGACATCAGGTAAAATATTTGGTTTATCAGATTCATCACTTAGAATCTGTGTTAGAATTTGAGGTTCACCTTGTTCGAGTCTAGGAGGTCCAGAATCTGGAAAAACAGTATAAACACATCCATTCGGACATGTGACCGTTGCATAGACACCGTTTGTGGAAGAAACGATAATACTCGCTGTCGTCTCGCCAGTACTCCAAACTATTTGTGCCCCTTCACATAATCCAACCAAAGTGAGAATAATATCTCCAGTCGCGACTTGAGATGGATTGTGAGGAACGAAGGATTGTAAAAGAGGAGAATTGTCTATGATCTCGTATCCTATATTAAATTGAACATTCGTTCCCTCGATTAAGAGAACTAAGTTTAAACCTGCAAGTTCGTTACATATGGTGGCTGTAGCGGGTTGCCATGAGGCCACTCCGTAATACCCATTTAAATTAAGCCATGTGTTAATTTGATCATCTAGGGCCTCGTAACTTGCACCTCCTGGAGGACAGACTACTGGGTCGTATGGGCCATCGCCGCATTCAAATATGCAGTAATTAAAGCTAAACAATAGGGGGTCATCTGCGAGATTCTCTGTCGAACCATCAGGAAGAGTCACATTTATGTCTTGTAGTTGGATGACACAACCCCCAGGAAATGGAAGGCAATAATCTTGAACATCTACGGTAACCGCTTCTTCTGTAATGCTAATCGTTTCATCACATGAAAATGGACAGCCGTCGTTAGGGATCGGTCCTGATCCAAGCGGTGCAGGAACAAGTATGAACATGTAATTGCTATACCAAGTGTCGCAATTTAGACAAGACACTTCGGCATAATAGTATTCGTTGTAATTTAAGATGGGAATGACCTGTTGGTCCTCAAATTGAAAAAGTTCCTCAGATAAGGGGTTTGGAGGAAAGCCATCACCAGGTCCAGCAAACCATCTAATTTCTTTGTCTTCACAGTTCAATACGGATAAATAAATATAACAATCGTCATTCCATATCATATAATCCGCTTCACATTCTGGGGGAGTGTAACAATCAAAAATCATATGCGAAGAGGTGACTGTACATCCTGCACATTCGATTTCCAATATGAGTATCCCAGTAAAATCTACAGTAATAAAAATATCTAATGGATTATCTACCGTGCCAGAACGTATATCCGTGCTTTCTCCTGTATCTTCATCGAATTCAGACCATGTAAATGTATAAGGGCCTTCGCAATCAAAAGGGACATCGGTGACTTGAGCAAAACAATCTACGATTTCGAGATTTAGTATGCCCTCACATTCACAATCATCATCCGTGCCTCCATGATTTCCACCTCCTTGACCATGAGGGTCGTTTATGTCATTTCCAAGCGTTCCTCCTTCTTGTCCAATTTCTTCTTCATCATTAATTTTTCCATCTTCTTCACAATCACAATCATCATCTACTTGTCCATGGGTTCCGTCATTATTACCGCCAATCGTCCCGTCATCTCCACCTCCAGGTTCGCCATTAAACATAAGTTCGATTCCATCCATTTCAGGGGGAAATTGAATGGTATTATTCATTCCCATCATATTGATGGTAATGCCGATAAGATTGGATGCTTCCGGACTTCCAAACCAGAATCCGTTTAAAAGAGCTAATGAACCTATTCCCGTTTTAATCATGTCGAAACCCGATTTTAAATCGGATTTTTCAACGGTGATCTCAAAATCGTCTGTACGCTCTTCACCATTGATGTAAATCGAAAGTCTCTGATTAGAACTCCCCAAATCATCAGAATGAGTTTCTAGACTAATCATACTCTTATTGTTTATGGGGTTTAAACCATGATATGCCAAGCCATAAGAAATGTAATTATCATGTGTTCTGTTCCATGTGTTTGAACTTGCATTAAAACGGGCAGTAGTCAGAATAAATGAAGTGCCGGGTCTAATTTTTTTCCTCACCCTAAACGCTAGGTAATCATCCCCTAATTGGTTTATGTCTGTATCGTATGCTTTGAAACTTATGTCCAAAGGATACAAGGCGGTCTGGCACTCGGCCGTATTAAAACCAAAAGAAATTAGTAGAAATAGTGCGAGAAAAGATGAAACGCGTAGATGTAACATGCTTTTATTTTTGGTGATTAATAGTGTTTCTCAACCATTGTGGTTCACCAAAAAGCAGGAAAGGTATTTTTCTCAAACCAATAACAATGCCAAAAGATGATCTATCATGGTTTCAACGCTTCTTTATACCCGCTTATGTCTTTATATAACCGAAAATGTAAAATATTTACAAAAAAAATCAGGATAGGTGGGGGCCTGACACATTCAGCGTATTTCCCACTCTATTTAAGTACCGAACGTTAAAGTGTATTCACTTTAGTTACAGTTTGGTATACAGAGGTATATATTAATAAGCTATTTAAATAGCTTTTAATAGAGCCGCACATTTCATGTACCTAAAGTCTCTCGAACCATCCCAATAAATTATTGTCATAAATGACTATTTGACACAATTGTTTCGTC
>JAHDBE010000270.1 GCA_020630555.1 Saprospiraceae bacterium | reverse complement strand
TCATAGAGTTTATCCAAATCGTTTTTAATCCCTGGTGATAATTCAGCCTTTATTTCTTTGAATTTATTTGGCGAAAGCCGACGAAGATTACCTAGCAGGTATCGCCAGTAGGCAAGTAACGCGGAATACTGAACGTATAGATTTTCGGTATTCAAACAAGTCACAAGTCCAATAAAGTTACACGCACCTTCATTCCCTATTCCATAACCATGAGCCATTTCATGAGCCATGGTAAATGGCCATTGAAGTTCATACATGCCACCATCGATATGTCCCTCAAAAGAGTAAGGAAAATAAATTCCTGCTGTAGAAAACCTTAGAAGCATTCCTGATGGTTTTATCGACCTTACCCTTACTCTACCTGTAGAATTAAATCCCCATTGGCTTAAAATTTCTTTTTGTGATTGTCTTAATATGGACTCGAGGTCAATGGTGTTAAGGTAGGATTCAGATAATGGTGCCTCCTCAGGACTTATTTGATTTCTTAGCTCAATTAGCTTTTCTGTAATATGTACCGCCTCTGCATATAGGTCCATTGAGTCTACTTTGACGGAAGTCAAATGAAGCTTCTGCTCAATACTACTTGCTTTATAATTAAAGCCCCATAAAAGATAAAAAAGGGAATAGAAGATTGCCATAAACTTGACAATACGATATAAAATAACTTTGATACTTGGTTTAACTCTTCTGAATTTTCGAAAAAGATGGATTAAATAAAGGAGTAAGCCAAGAAAAAACAACGATGCGGATGGAAAGCAAATCCATCCGAGGCTATAGTCATAGACTAGACGAATGGCTCGAAAAACAGATTTTTGATATAGATCACCCAATAGACCTTGAGGGATACAAATATTCAGTGTCAAGATGACAGAAGCGACAATAAACCAACCATATTTCTTAAAAGTTGCTGATCTCATGGATTGCGGCTAGAAGTATCAAATAAACGACAATTCGAACTATATTTGCAACTTAAATCAGATATGTGGTGTTTGTGAGTGTAGTATTACTGTTTAACTAAATAAATGAACTAATGGCTTTTGAATTTACAGATGCAAACTTCTCAAGTGAAGTTTTAGAAAAAGATGTCTTAGCGGTTGTTGACTTTTGGGCAGAATGGTGTGGACCTTGTCGAATGATTACTCCTATTATAGAGGAACTCGCAAATGATTTTGATGGAAAAGCTTTGGTTGGTAAACTAAACGTAGACCACAATCCTGAAGTAGCCATGAAATATGGAGTAAGGAGTATACCTACTATCTTATTCGTAAAGAATGGTGAAGTTGTGGACAAGCAAGTTGGTGCTACCTCGAAAGCAGCTCTAGAGGAAAAAATAAATGCGCATTTGTCTTAAACAGACCTAAGAATTATATTAAAGCCCTCTTTCATACGTTTTGAAAGAGGGCTTTTTTAGTAAACATCCATTATGAGCTTTTTTGACGGTAAAGATTTGAGACAATTGGATAATCTTGAGCTACTTGCTAAGCAAGTGGTTGAAGGATTTATTATCGGATTACATAAATCTCCTTTTCACGGATTTTCGGTTGAATTTGCAGAACATCGTCTATACAACCAAGGCGAATCGACTAAAAACATAGATTGGAAAGTATATGCACGGACGGACAAAATGTTTGTCAAGAAATTTGAAGAAGAGACAAATCTTAGATGCCAAATCGTCATCGACAGCTCATCGTCCATGTATTTTAAAGGATCCAAAGATGGATTAAATAAACTACAATTTAGTGCATTAGCCGCGGCGTCATTGATGAATCTATTGAAGAAACAAAGAGATGCCTTTGGTCTGTCTTTGTTTGAGGACCAGCTAAAAATTCATACGCCATGTCAAAGTAGTAACAAGCATTACAGACTGATGTTAACCTATCTGGATCAACTTATAGAAGATAAAAGTTCTTTAAAGACCACTTCGGCGGCGGATGCACTTCATCAGGTGGCGGACCGTATCCATAAGAGGTCCATGGTGGTAATTTTTTCAGATATGTTTGAAAACAAAGAATCGAATGATCAATTATTCTCGGCTCTTCAACATTTAAAACATAATAAGCATGAGGTAGTACTATTTCATGTTTTGGATAAATCTAAAGAATTAGAATTTGAATTTGAAAACCGTCCCTATTTATTTGAGGATTTAGAAACGGGTGAAAAAATAAAACTTCAGTCTAACGAGGTTAAAGAACTCTATACCAATCGGATGAATGCGTATATGGAAGAATTAAAACTGAAATGTCTACAATATCAGATAGACTTCTTTGAGGCTGATATTAATGAAGGTTTTTACCCGATCTTACAATCCTATTTAGTGAAACGTAGTAAAATGGTTTAATATGATCAAGTTGACTGAAGTATCTGCAGATAGGCCCAACACTGTGCAGAAGAGTTTGATTAAAAAAGAATATGATCAGTTGGCAAAGGAGATTGGTGTAATGTGTGAAAAACTTTACGCCAATAAAGACAGAAATCTATTAGTTGTGTTTCAAGGAATGGATTCTTCTGGAAAAGATGGGTGTACTGAGCATACATTTAAATATTGTTCTCCTCTTTGGGTTTCGGCCTACGGGTTCAAAAAACCGACTGATGAAGAATTTGCTCATGATTTTTTATGGCGTGTACACAAACAAGCCCCGGCAAAAGGTACGATTAAAGTCTTTGTCCGATCGCATTATGAAGACATTCTTATTCAAAGGGTCCATAAATGGATAGATGAAGAACACGTAACACATCGTATTAATGCCATTAATGCTTGGGAAAAGAATTTGACAGTAGATAATAATACAACAGTACTTAAATTCTTTTTGCACTTGTCTAAAGAACGCCAAGAAGAAAAGCTTCGTGAAAGATTGTCAAGAGAAGACAAATTCTTTAAACATAATGATGGAGATTGGGACGAGAGAGAACATTGGGGTGAGTACTGGAGATGTTACGAAGATGCTATGAATCGGTCCGAAATTCCCTGGATTATTGTTCCAGCCAATAGTCGATGGTATCGTAACTATGTTGTTATCAAAAAAGTACACGAAACCTTAAGCGAATTTAATCTAAAATGGCCTGAATTAGATACTGAGAGATTTAAGGATGGGAAAAGTTAGAATTGACAAATGGTTATGGTCAGTTAGAATTTTTAAATCGCGCACAAAAGCAACCGATGCGTGTAAAAGTGGTCGTGTGACTATTGATGACAAAACAGTTAAACCTTCAACAGAAGTACTCGAAGATCATCATGTAGGAGTAAGAAAGAATGGATTTAATCTCGAGTTTAAAGTCATAAAACTTATCAATAAAAGGGTCTCTGCAGTTTTAGCTGTAGAATGTTATGAAAACTTAACGTCTGAAGAAGAATTAAACAAATTTAACGACTGGTTTGTCGGTAAAGCGCGCGCTGAGATTCGAACTAAAGGTGCTGGTCGTCCGACCAAAAAAGACAGACGTGAAATATCTGGTTATAAAGAGCAATACCTATGGGATCATTTCGACGAGGAAGAAGACGGCTAAAATTTGTAGATTAGGGATATAGCTTAGCCCTATGAAGATTATCATTGGACTCTTAATTCTTTACATACTTTTTGTGTTGGTGTTTTATTTTTATCAGCACTACTTTTTCTTTCGTCCTGAGATTCTTCCTTCAAACTTCAATTATGACTATCCTTATGATTTTGAAGAAAAAACCTTTGAAATGGAGGATGGTGGTAGCGTAAATAGTATTCATTTTAGGGTTCCTAATTCAAGAGGTGTTATTTACTATTTTAAAGGAAATTCAAGAAGTATTAAAGGCTGGGGAAAATTTGCGGCAGATTTCATAGGAAACGGATACGATTTTTTTATGATGGATTATCGCGGTTTCGGAAAGAGTCGTGGTAAAATGACAGAGCAAAAATTATATGATGATTCGCAAGTCATTTATAATACAAAATGATTACGACGAAGATTATAATTTATGGAAGATCAC
>JAHDBE010000269.1 GCA_020630555.1 Saprospiraceae bacterium | reverse complement strand
CATATTCTCTTGATCATTTTAACTGTTCTGGGCATTTAAATCAGTATTGGAGCGATTTTCTTGTTTAAAAATCGAAGTCTTCAAATGCGTCTGTCTTATCTGGCTGTTGTTTTAAGTATTCTCGTTCCTCTTTGTGCCATGGGATTATTTTATGGAGAGGCAAAAGATATGATGAATACGGGTGAGATTAATGATGGTGCTGGACTTTACATGCCAATTATCTCTTTAATCTTTGGAGTGTTAGCAACACGCTTTATCAAAAAGGACGATAAGTTAGTTAGATCCATGGATCGCTTGAGATAAGAGTTATAGTTCTCTTCTTAATCCTAGTTTTATTCCTACACCATATAAGTATTCGCTAACAGGTGCGTCTTTGGGTAAATTCGTGAGGAAGTGTCTAGAAACAGCACAAAAGTTTATTTTCCAAGGAGAATGAGCTATGTCTTTACTGCATCCTATTTCAATAGATCCAATAGCATGTACATCCGATATAAACTGGCTTCTATGGAAATTCCAAGAATAATAGGAATCTGATTTAAACTTTGAACGCGTTCCTATGTAATAGGTCGGTGACAAGGTAAAGGCACTTAAAAATCTCCAAGATTTAAAAACCCGTTTCTGGTATTCGAAGCGGATTGGGGCTTCTATAAATTCATCTTGAACCCGGAAATACGCTTGCTCTATTTCTCCTTCAAAGGTCCCATTACCAGAATGCTGCATAGGATATCTGGCCTCAAAATGGCGGTGAAACCCAAATTTAGAGTACTTCAGACCAATACCTAGTTTCAGGTGCTTTGAAACAGGTTTCTGATACAACACTTCTAATCCAATCGAAATGGTTGGAGATCGATTTTCATCTGTCAAATCGAGAAGCCACTGTAAATCCTCAGGACCATTTCTTGTACTCGAGGTATAAAGAGTCTCAAAACCTAAGACAATTTCATCTTTCTGAGCACAAATGAGTTGTATAGAAAAGATAAATAGGAGAAATGGGAATTGAAATTTTGACATAATTAAAATTAAACAAAAAAGGCTCGATGAAAACATCGAGCCTTTTTTATAACATAGTAAGCATTATTTAGCACGTGGCTTAGCGGAATAGTTCACCAGGAGCTGTCCTGCTTTACGAAGTGCTTGCTTTACATCTGTAACGATACCCATCGTGACAGAGTTATCTATTTTTAAAGAGGTCTTAATACCGGGCCTCATGTTTTCTGAAACCTTACTTCGGTGTTTTTCAAGAAAAAGAGGAATTTCTTCCAAGCTCGCAAACTTATCACCAAGCTGAATTCTCGGCTTAGTCCCATAAGTTGCTTTGAATTTCTCTACTGGTCTACCGACATAAATGTAGTTTACTAAAGACTTCTTTTCAAGTTTTGTTAATTCCGTGGCAGTAGGCGTGACCACATTCACTTTTTGTTCTGAGTCTCTTAAAACGGTTACCACCATAAAAAAGAACAAAAGCATGAATATGATGTCAGGCAACGATGCCGTGGACACTTCCGGAGAGGATTTACCTCTTTTCTTTTGAAATTTTCCCATAGTTACGTTTTAATTCTCTTCACCAAATGATGTCGGTTCTGCCTCTGAAATTACCAATGGAATTTCTTGTCTAATCGTATTTCGTTGGTCTCTAGAACAAAACTCAAATTCCTTTCCATATCTCGCCATGGCTTCTTCATCTCTGAGTTCGTTATAGGCGGCCTTTAATTCATTATAAACCTCTAAATAGGTTTTGTATTTCGTTCCACGGTCATTTTTCATAGAGATGATCGCTTTACGCGGATTCTCTGCCATGTTTTCTAATTTCTGTGGGTTACGAATAAATATTTTCGTGTTTTCACGCAAATCATCAATCTTCATCGGTTCACCACGAACCAGTAGTTGATTATCCGCATTCACTAAAACAGAATACACATTACGTGTTTTAAGTTTAGTAATGTCGGGTGGTTCATCAGACCAAGGTGGTAACTTAACAAGTACCCCTTTGTCTTCTACGATAGTCGTGGTTACGAGGAAGAAGATCAATAAGAGGAATGCAATATCCGCCATGGATCCTGCATTGATCTCATTTTTCATCCGATCTCTTGTGCTCGTTTTTGCCATATCGATCTATTTAAATGCGTTTCGGATTTCTGAAGCCACCATAATAAGGGCTGCTAATCCACACAATAATAACGTCACTGTAATACCTCCTGTAATGAACTGGATGGTACCATCTGTCAGACTTTCTCTACTCACCAACTCGGCTAATTTACCTGTCACGTCCGTATTTGCTGTCGCGTAGGTAATTCCAAAGATGATTAATAGGACAACAAATCCTGCAATGAATTTCATAGACTCCTTTGGAAACTTAACGATGTTAAGAACCCAAAACACTACAAATGCCAATACAAAACAGGCAGCAGCTAAAGCAATCGTTAAAATCAATGTTGGATTAAAAAACGATATATCTGCTTTATCCGCATCATCCAATGCATTTAAGTCTGTAGACATGTCATAACCTGCAGACGATAGTCCTGATGACACCGTTATCAAGAAGATTACGATGATCAGTACACCTAAACCGAGTGCAAGTGTCTGTCCTCTTTTTACTAAAAAATTATACATAACTCGATTTTAAAAGCAATTACTTAAATACGTTGTTTCTAGCCATGACATCTACTAAACCTACAGAAGCATCTTCCATACGGTTTACAATACCATCTACTTTTGACACGATGTAATTGTATAAAATCTGAAGTATAATTGCCACGATCAAACCGAATACGGTAGTTAATAGGGCTACTTTAATACCACCGGCAACAACAGATGGAGAAAGGTCACCTACCGCTTCAATTCTATCAAATGCCTGAATCATACCGATTACAGTACCCATGAAACCAAGCATCGGGGCAATCGCAATAAATAACGAAATCCAAACTAAGCCTTTTTCTAAAAGACCCATTTGTACCGATCCATAAGATACTATTGCTTTTTCAACAGCATCCGGTCCACCGTTAGAATTTCTTAAACCTTCGTATAGTACACTTGCTGTAGGACCAGGTGTAGCTTTACATACTTCTTTAGCACCTTCCAAATCGCCGTCAGCTAAACGCTCGTCAATTTGATTTAACAATTTGTCAGTATTAACTGTCGCAATGTTTAAAGTGATAATTCTTTCAATACAGAAAGCCAATCCAAGGATTAAACAAATGAGTACTAAACTCATGAATTTCCAATCCCCTTCAATGAACTTTTCTTTCAATACTTGAAGGACTCCGCCTCCGCCGTCTCCGCCATCTTGAGCCACTGCTTCGAATGCACCGAAATATGCAGCGATGAAGAACACACCTATAACAACAAGAGTTTTTCGCATGATTTATAAGTTTTCGTTTACGATAATGCTTAAAATATAATTTTGATAAAGCCTTAAATTTAGAAATTAATCCTAAAGTTGAAGTAAGACCTCAGTTATTTTTTTGCGGAGAGTGAGGGATTCGAACCCTCGATACCCTTTAGGGGTATACACGCTTTCCAAGCGTGCTCCTTAAGCCACTCGGACAACTCTCCTGTGCGTGCAAAAATTCAAAAATCGCCTCGTAATTCAAAATTTAATCTCATTTCTGCCTAATAGGATTCAATTTTCAAGATAATTGGTGTGAATTAAAAACAATTTCTGCATTTACACTTGTGATTTTTGCGACTTCCGTCAAAGATACATCGTGTAATTCTGCTATCTTTTGCGCTATGAAAGTCAAGTAGTTAGGTTGATTTCTTTGACCTCTATGTGGTGAAGGGCTCAAATATGGAGCATCTGTTTCTAAAACTAAATTTTCTAAATTTAATTTAGCCACGGTTTTATCAACGCCAGCATTTTTATATGTGACTACACCTCCTATACCCATATAAAAACCTGTATCAGTAATTTTTTTCGCCTCATCTACAGTTCCATTAAAGCAATGAAACACCCCTGAAAGACCTCCATCTTGCATTTCTGAAACTA
>JAHDBE010000268.1 GCA_020630555.1 Saprospiraceae bacterium | reverse complement strand
GATATTCGAGGTGAGACAAAAGTTTTTCATTTTACTCCAGGTATAAATTCAATTAATGATTTGAGACCGGGTATGGTCATAAATGGAATCATAAACAACATCACAAAGTTTGGCGCTTTTGTGGATGTCGGCATCAAGGAATCAGGATTGATACATATATCTCAGATTACAAACCGATTTATCAAAGATCCTGCTGAAGTTTTAAAGTTAAATCAACAAGTAACGGTTAAAGTCCTAGATGTGGACCATTCGCGAAAGCGAGTAAGTCTTAGTATGAAGGAGCTTTAGTTAATAAATTTGAAAATTATCCCGATCGGATAAAAAGTCAAGCTTATCTCTATAGTTACGTAAAGTATCTAAATCAATTTTACAATTGAGCACTGAATTAGACTCATTTGAATGCATAAGCCATTCACCAGAAGGGCTTATAACACCAGAATCCCCAATATATTCCAGCCCGTTTGCATCGACTCCCGTCCTGTTACATGCCAGAACAAAGGATTGGTTTTCAATAGCACGCGCGGTCAAAAGAGTTTTCCAATGATGACTTCGCGTTTTCGGCCAATTAGCCAAATAAACAAGTATGTCATAGTCGTTTTGATTTCTAGCCCAAACAGGGAAACGTAAATCATAACAAATGTTGAGACAAATTTTCGTGGATTTTAGTGAAACCACAACACGCCGTTGTCCTGCACTAAACCCTTGGTCTTCACCTGCGAGTGTAAACAAGTGACGTTTATCATAATGATGTACTTCGCCAGAAGGAGTAACCCACAAAAGACGATTATAGTATTTACTATTATCCTTTACAATTATTGTCCCGGCAATAGTGCTGTTTAGATTAGAGGCGTGTGATTTCAACCATTGAATGGTTGGTCCATCCATAGTTTCGGCAAGAGACTCAGCATTCATTGAGAAGCCAGTGGTAAACATTTCGGGTAGCAAAATCAAATCTGAGTTTGAGCATTTTTCAAAGAGTCCTTCTATGTGGGAAAGATTTTCCTCACGATTTTCCCAAAAGAGATCACACTGAATGATTGATATGTTTAATTCACTCATAAGCGTTTAAGAATTTGACAAGCTTCAAATAACATTTCGTCAGTTTTCGCAAAACACAATCTAGCGTGTTGCCTCTGTAAATGATTGTGATAAAAGGCCGAACAAGGAATTAAGGCGACTCCATTTTCTTTAGTCACTTTCGATACAAAGGGCAATTCGTCTTCAGTACTAATTGCCGAATAATCCAATATTTGAAAGTAAGTACCATGAGATGGTTTAAGTTTAAATGAAGAACCTTTTAATTCAGAAATAACAAGATCTCTTTTAGCTTGAAAAAAAGCGGATAAGCCCGAATAGTTGTTTTCATCATTGAGATAATCTGCAAAGGCAAACTGTAGGGGAGTGTTTACAGAAAACACTTCGTATTGATGCACCTTTCTAAATTCCGCGGTGAGTTTTTCAGGTGCAACCACGTATCCCATTTTCCATCCTGTGTTGTGGAATAGTTTTCCGAAAGAAAAACAAACCAAACTTCTTTGCCTCAGAATATCAGACTTCAGGATAGATTGGTGTTGACTTTCGTCAAAAACCATATGTTCGTAAACCTCATCAGAGAGGATGTATAAATCAGAATCTTTTATAATGCGTTCGAGTTGAGCTACATCCGATTTGGTAAAAACAGATCCCGAGGGATTATGGGGATTGTTTATAATTAAAAGTTTTGTCTTATCATTTATTAACGTTTGGAGTTTATCCCAATCAATGGTGTAATCTTCATTCATTTGGTAAAAGACAGGGACACCACCAGCCAATTTTATCGACGGCACATAGGAATCATATGCGGGTTCAATAACAATGACTTCGTCTCCAGGATGTACTAAGGCCTGAATGGAAGTAAATATCGCTTGTGTGGCTCCAGCGGTAATTGTGATATTATCCGATGGAACATCCGTCCCATACAATGATTTGATTTTATTAGAAATGGCTTCTCGCAAAACGGGAATCCCAGGCATTGGAGCGTATTGATTATAGCCAAGATGCATATAATGAGAAACTAAATCAAATAATTTTTTGTCGGTCTCGAAATTTGGGAACCCTTGTGCCAGATTAATAGCTTTATGCTCTCGGGCCAAATTAGACATGACCGAAAAAATACTCGATCCTGTTTCTGGTAATTTGGAAACGAGTGTCATCCGAAAAGCTTAAATTGATTTTTGTAAAGCATTATAAATTTCTAAGCACACCCAGGCATCCGTTGCGGCATACTTTATTTGGGAAACATCTAACTCGTCCGCTTCCCAATTGGAGACTTGTGCAGATTTAGAAATTCTAAAACCCAATATGATGGCCACTAGTTTTCTAAGACCATTCGCTTCTATGTGAAAGGCTTTCACAAATTTCTGTAGATCTAAAAATGACTTAGCAATAAAGAAGGATCTTCGCCGCATGTCTTTTAAGTCATCTTTTAAAGCAAGACCAATTTTAACGATAGACTCGTCTTCAAAGACGTCGACAAGATCTTGAGGCAAACCAACCTTATTGGTTCTAAATAAATACACTTTATCAGGGATAGCTATTTGGATTAAGGCCACCTCATTTATTTCTCCTTTCTTAAATGCGGGTTTTGCCTCATTATCTATTCCAATATGGGTAAACTGACGGATGTCATTAACAGCATCAAGAACCTGATCGACTTGATCAATGAGAACAATCTCACCATCAAAAGATTTTAATGGAAAGGTGTTTATTTCCTCTTTGGTAATATTTGATTGATACTTGATAGTGCTCACCAGATTACCAAGGTAAGCATTTATTTATTGAGTGTTAAGTCCAGTAATATAATTGATTCTGACAATTGTGTTTTGAGGAAAATTTATATGATTTCAATGATTTAATAACATGAGCTTCACGGGTATTTTATTTCGGATTTAGAGACAAATAAGCAATTGTGAATAAACGATCTTAAACAAAACTCAAAGAGTCATGTTTCTTTTTTGGTTAAACCAAATAATCGATCATGGAAGTACTAGATAAGATTAAAGTAGAAATTGAAGGAGACAATCATGTCATGACAAGCATAGAAACGCCGATGCTTGCCAGTGCTTTTGATAAAAGTGATGAAGAAAAAATTGAGATCATTCAGGATCATTTTGCGGTAATCATGGAAACCCTAGGATTAGACTTAAGTGATGATAGTTTAAAGGGAACACCTTATCGTGTCGCAAAAATGTATGTGAAAGAAATATTTGGAGGGCTGAACCCAAAGAACAAACCCAATATCTCTGTATTTGAAAATAAATACGGATATGATAAATTGTTAGTTGAGAAGAACATCACCCTAAGGTCCTCGTGTGAACATCATTTTTTACCAATTTCTGGAGTTGCCCATGTAGGATATGTGTCTTCCGGTAAAGTGATTGGTTTGTCTAAAATTAATCGTATCGTCGATTATTATGGTCGTCGTCCGCAGGTGCAAGAGAGAATGACGATTCAGATTTATGAAGACCTCAAAAAGGAGCTAAATACCGATCACGTGATTGTTGTTATCGATGCCGAACACATGTGTGTTTCTGCAAGAGGCATAAAAGACAATACAAGCTCCACAGTGACAATACAATATGGTGGAAAGTTTAATGAGACGTCTTATAGAGAAGAATTCTTAAGACTGTTGTAGTATCTATAGTAGATCATACGAACTCTTAAAGTGCACGAATGTGGATAGCTATTGGACACCTACGAATGTTAGATAATGAGTTCTTAATAATGGATTTAAGTTATTTAGCTTATCCTAAACTCACTTTAAAACGCACGCCGTTCATTTTAGAAACATAGTCATGGCTAGTTTTAATACTGTCCATGGGTTTGTTGTCTCCACAATCGTCTTGTTCGACATAGAAGTATTGCATACCAGATTGTTCTTGCTTTTCAAAGATTGACTTAAAGTCAATGATGCCATTGCCCACTTCCGTGAAGAAACGCTTGTCGGTGT
>JAHDBE010000020.1 GCA_020630555.1 Saprospiraceae bacterium | reverse complement strand
AAATGTAAGGCAAAAAAAAAGGCGAGCTCAAAAAGAACTCGCCAATATTCATTTAGCACTAAGCAATTAGTTAACTGACTCAGTTAACGCCTTACCTGCTTTAAACTTAACTAAAGTTTTAGCTGCAATTTTGATCGTTTCACCTGTTGCCGGGTTTCTTCCGTCTCTCGCTGCTCTTCTAGAAGTAGAGAATGTACCGAAACCTACGAATGAGCATTTGTCACCCTTCTTCAAAGTTCCTTCAATTCCGTCAAATACTGCGTTTACTGCTTCTGTAGCTTGGCCTTTAGTTATTCCAGCCTTGTCTGCTACTGCACTGATTAAATCTCCTTTATTCATGAAAATGTTTTTAGATTAATTAAGGATTTTTCTTCGCGTCAAAGGTATATTAAAGAAAATCATTATACAAAGAATAATCCTCAAAAAAAGCCTCAAATGCCCGTAAATAGGGGGTTTCACGTATAATTTATGCTCTCTTCACACTTAAAAATGACATTTTTAACTAAAAGGAGTATCTTGTAGAAAAGATTATACCCTATGAAAAAGAGAAGCATTTTCGTAATCGTTTTCGCTTTTGTTTGTTTCGGATCTACAACAATTAGCTCTTGTAAGACTGGAGAAGGGTGTGGTCTTGAAGAAAAATACAATAAGGAAGTAGACTTGAGTTCGTCCAAAAGAGGAAAATCCAACTTGTTTTCTAAAAAGGATAGAAAGAAAATGAAATCCAGAAATTAGCCCATAACTTGATTTTTTAATCGGTGATCCAATCGTCTTTCTATAGACTGTCCCCAGAAATACGCAGCACTCATTAGTACAAATATTAATAGACCAGGAAATACCGCTAACCACCACATCTGAAAATTAGTCCTTGCTTCATTTAGCATTGATCCCAATGTAATCTCATTTAATGGAACTCCAATACCTAAAAAAGATAAGCTCGACTCCATTAAAATCGCTATAGCAAATCCGAATGAAGCTGAAACAAGAACTGGAGAAATGACATTCGGAAGCGCGTGTTTAATGATTATCCTAAAATCCTCTAACCCTAATGCCCTAACACTTCTTAAATAATTACTCTCTCTTGCAACCAACATTTCAGAACGCACATATCGACATATTTCCGGCCACCGTATTAAGCCAATAATCCAAATGACATTCCATAATGAGGCCTTCTTCAAAGTCGCTAACAAGGCCAGAAGTAATACCAAATTTGGTATGGATTTAAAAATTTCCATGAACCTCTGTACAATAAAATCAATAGGTATAACAGAATAGCCCAGTAACCCTCCAACATATTTATGAAAGAGGTAAAATATCAAAAATGAAAAGATCGCATAGGTGATCAAATTAAACCATATTGACAAACCGAAGATCAGAAAAGTCGTATACACAGATGCGTAGCACCAGACTAACGAAAAAAGAGTCCATAACCCTAAAGAAATTCTTGATACCCGAAGCGTGTAATCTCCATAATATCCTGAGACGAGTCCAAATAAAACTCCAATGATCAATGAAATGATAGATGATAAAAATCCCACCTTAACCGCGATATATAAGCCGTTTAATATTCCTGCCAAAGAATCTCTACCTATACTATCAGTACCTAACCAATGGGTAGAAGAAGTCGTATGGCATGAACTAAATGGACTTAATGAAATACATTGTTCGTGTTGATTATGGGGACTAAATTTAAACAGGGGCTTAAGCGACCAATCATATTCCGTTGATTCTCGGCTTAAATTTTTAGAACGGTCAAAAACCGATTCTAAGACAGGCGCATGGATTCCATCCGAATCAACCGCAAGTATTGGAATATCATTGGAAATAAACGGATAGAACAAGCCTATTAAACTTAAAATAATTAATAGACTTAAAGGCAATGACTTGCCCTCGGGATGCAAGGTCTTATATGTTACCCTCGATTCTTTCAAATCTCCGTTTTAGAGAACCTCACCTTTGGATTTATCCATGTGTAAATAAGGTCACCAACAAAATAAACTATGATCGATATCAGCGCTATCATAAAAACAACGAGACTAATCACATTCCAATCTGCCGCATTAATCGAACTAAATAATAATCTTCCTATACCAGGAAGATTAAATATAACTTCTATAATCACACTCCCTCCTAAGGCAGAGGGTATCCCAGATATAATCATGGTTAATATCGGTATGAGACCATTTCGAAAAGCGTATTTCCACCGTATTGACCTTTCATTAATCCCTTTCATCCTCAAAGTCTGAATATAGTGTTCCGAAAGTTGTCTATTTATTGTGGACTCCACCTGTACAACAGCAAACGCCATATAATGTATGGCCATACAGATTACTGGTAGCAAAAGTCTATCGATATTCGAAAAGACATACGCCCATGTACTCATCTCGCTTTCGCGAAAGCGAACTCCAACGGATGGAAAAATATGCAAGAACTCTCCATAAGTAGAATTAGTCATAAACATTACCGCTAAAGTCGCCAACCAAAATACTGGAATCGAATAGACTAAAAATGAACAAAGCTTTATTAGGTTTCTTTTCTGTGCAGATTTTATCCCGGACAACCATATGCCAAATGGTACAGCTATTAACGTAGTCAAAATAATACTGAAAATCACGAGACTTAAAGTCCATGGAAGAGCTTCCCAAAGTTTCTTAACTGACGACCTCCCATCTAAAACAGAATCTCCAAAATCAAAGCGAACGACAGTCATTATCCATTGATGAAATTGATTATCCACTCCATGCCATCTAAAAGACGGAGCATGCCAACTATTATGGGGAGGATGTCTTTCGAAAACCTCCAAGTGTCTTTGTTTTTCGAATTCTTCGGTCGTATATCCTAGACAAAGAGATTCCTTTAACTCCTTTCGCTCTTCTGGATTAGCTATTTCATTTAGTGTTTTTGGGTAATTAGACGGCGCTACGCTGAAATAAAAGTCTGGCTTATCAAATCCGAGTTCGCTATACTTCTGTACATAAGCTTTATAATAACTATCGTCATCAAAATCTCCAAGACGGTCTAGGCCCTCCATTTCCAACCATCGATCGACAGAGTCCTGGCCTGCCTGGTGATTTACAAAAAACAGTAATATCGCTAGTAGCCCAAGCGTAGGTATAATTAACAAGACCCTCTTGGTTACATAGCTCATCATCTATTTAGTTTTCTGAAAATTCCTGAACAGGGGCATACTCAAAAGTATTAGCCAAATAACCAGGACGGTTAGAGGATGATTTACCATTAAAACTACTCCTTAAGGCCATTTTCTCTTTTGGACAATATAGAAATATGACAGGCTGCTCGTCATACATTATTTCTTGTAGTTTATGATAGTATATATTTCTTTGATCTAAATTGGTTTCCGCCCTTAAATTCTCAATAATTTCATCCGATTCTGTAGTGCCAAAACCGGTTTCATTTCGCTTACCAATGACATCATTATCCGTGTGCCATTTATCATACGGATCCACCGGGGCGGCATCCGAGGTACTGACTAAAGTTGCCATATCGTAATCTCGTTTAGCAATATTTTCAGAACGTATAAGTCGAAATTCTTTCTGTACTAATTCTATGTTTATTCCCGCTTCCTTAGCAGATTCTTGAAAAATAAGAGATACTCTTTGGCCTAACTTGGAGGCGGAAACCAGGATATCAAAATCCAGCTCATACAAAACACCTTCGATCATTTTATCACGAATTCCATTGTCATTAGTATCCTTCCATCCAGAATTATCCAGTAATTGTTTTGCTTTAGTGACATCATGTTCAACAGGCTTGAGCGTTGGATGATAATAATTTTTAGCTGGATTAAAATGCCCAATAGTCCGAGTTCCTATTCCTAATTCTAAAGTCTCAATAATTCGCTCGACATCCACTAAATATGCTAGTGCTTTTCTAACATTTTTATCACTCAATTGGGCAGTTCTGTTATTCAATCCGATATAGTAGTATCGGATCAATTGTGGTGTTAAAAATCGATAATCACCCTCGCTTTCATCTTCTTTTCTTAACGCATCAAAACTGGACGAACTCATTCCAGGTACAAGATCTAGCTCTCCAGATTTTAATAAAGTAAGTGCGGTGGCTTCATCCGGAACAACGCTGAATTGTAAAGAACTTGGAAAAGCTTGTAGAAAAGGATTATTAGGATAGGCATCTCCCCAAAAATTCTCTTGTCTCTTTAAAATTAAATATTGATCTGCCTCCCATTGATCAAGAACGTAGGGTCCGGATCCAACAACCACATCGCGCGAAAATTTAGCACTGTTAAATTCTTTGGCGAAAGCCAAAATACTCGAATCTACTTTTAAACGCTCAGATACTTTATCGGAATCTTTTAATTCCTCCAATGTCCACGAATCCATGACGCCATTGGGATCATAAATGTGCTTTGGATAGGGATTTATAGTAGTGACCGTCTCTAAAGCAACCATATAATCATTGGCCAAAATCACATCAAATTTCTTAGGATCATCAGGATATAAAACGACATCACTAATCTCTTTAAGATATGTTCTCCACCCAGCAGCATTGACCGAAGTGTTATTTGCTGTTTTAACGGTAAATAAATAATCGGCTGCTGTAATATCTGTTCCATCCGACCATTTCGCTGCATCTAAAAATCGCATGGAAAATTTTGTTCCCCCAGCATATTTTCCTTCGGTTATTCTTTCCCCCTTCGGAAGTGCCTCAATCAGAATCGGCGTTAAGCTTAAATCATCTGGATGAAAATCGGCTAAGGATAAAAATATGTACTGATAGATTTCTCGTGCCGTGGACACAGGATAAACCATAGGATTTATCTTTTGAGGATCTGCCTTTAATCGGATTTTGATAGGCAAATCATGAGCCGACACTTTTTTATCTGTCTTACATCCTAAGCTAACGATGAAAAGAAATAGAAAGAAACTTGTAATTAATCTATTCATGGAGGGGATTTAATTTGAAGATAAGAACAAATAAGCAGATAAATTATTATACAATATGAAAGCTTGAAGTAAAAAAAATGAAAGAGAAAATTCTTATCGGTGGGGGTTCTGGGCTCGTAGGCCAAAGGTTTATACAAAGGTTCGGTAAAGAATTTGAGATTCACGTGATGAGTCGCCAAAGTCGAGTTCACAATGACATTCAATATCACGCATGGGATATTGACAAATTACATATGGATCCTGAGCTCACTAAAGCAGACTATATCATAAACCTTACGGGAGCTGGCATCGCGGATAAGCGATGGAGCGAGAGTCGTAAAAAGGTTTTAATCGAGAGCCGTGTGAATAGTAATCTGACTTTCGTCAATGCTATTCGTGAATCAGGTCATCAACCCAAAGCATTCCTTGCCGCATCAGCAACGGGCTTTTATGGAAATGGGGGAAATCAATTATTTACTGAAGAATCTGACTCATTGAATAATGATTTCATGAGTGATTGTTGTATCAAATGGGAAAACTCATCTAACAAATTAGAGAGTTTAGTTCAGCGATTAGTTATTCTACGGTTAGGAATTGTCCTAAGTACAAAGGATGGGGCTCTTCCAAAAATGCGCCAGCCAGTAAGATTCGGAATGGCTCCTTATTTTTCTCCAGGTAGTCAATATTACTCTTGGATTCATATAGATGATCTTTGCGACTTAATGATGGAAAGCTTACAAAATCGAGAGATTAAAGGCATTTATAACGCTGTAGCACCCGAACCCGTGACCAACAAAGAGTTTATGAGAGCAGTACAAAAAAGTCAATCTTTCCCAAGCCTATTGACTCCAGTGCCCGCAGCGTCAATTCGACTTATGTTTGGAGAAATGGGAGATACGGTATTAAATAGCACCAGAGTATCCCCTAAAAAATTTATACAAATGAAATTCCCTTACCAGTTTGGTCATCTTGAAGAAGCCATAAAAGATTTAGTGAAAAGGAAAATCTAAGATTTAAAGATTTCTATTTCCTTAGACTTAACGACTAAATCGGTAAATTTTCCTTTAAACCGAGTGGCTCTGACCATATGATTATCGATCCAGTGATAATTACCACCTCTTGGTTTCCCCATGAGTAAACCATGATATTTAAATCCGTGTTTGTCTAACCATTCTTCAGTAACCTCGCGATGATCTTCAGTTCGGGATGTGAAAAACGTGATCACATGACCTTCGTCATACCATTTATTCAGAATTTCTAGGGCATCTGGATATGGCTCACATGTAACCATGCGCTCAGGTTCCTCATTTGGAACATCCTCGGTGACAGTACCATCGATATCGATTAAATAATTCTTTACATCCTCAGGTAAAATAGGGCTTGCTGTTTCGCCATGTTCATCCTGAATGGATTGAAGTTTGTGTGGATCTTTCATCACTCAAAATTAATATAATCTTGAGGATTCACCGATCGTCCATCGTACCATAATTCAAAATGAAGATGGGGACCGTCAGATAAGGTACCCGAGTTTCCGATTATAGCGACCACTTCTCCGGCCTGGACAAAATCTCCCTCTTTCTTAAGAAGTACCGAATTGTGCTTAAATACTGAAATAAGATTTTCTTTATGTTGTATTGATATGGTATTCCCAGTTTCAACATTCCATCCCGACTGTATGACTACCCCATCAGATACGGCTTTAATCGGAGAATTAGCGGGCGCCAGAATATCTATTCCAAAATGATCTATTTCAGCCTCATAAGCCGCACTTATTGTGCCTTTTAATGGCGTTGTTAGTATATAATGATCAAACGCTATCTTTTCTTCTCGAGAGGGTTTTGGTTGGGGATTGGACGCTTTCTCATTGGCGGAAGCCGAAGGAGATGAATTATCTGTTGTTACAGGTTTTTGTATTTCATCTGGCTGTAAATCATTATTGAGCATCCTTTTAAAACCTTCGATATAATCATTTTGGGCATTTATCTCCTTTTCTAAATCGCGGATTTTACCATTCATCTTAATGTATTCAGGATGTCCCTGGATATCCCCAAAACCAGAGATGGATCGCTTTAGTGGTGTAAAGCTCATGAGGGCTATACCTAAAAGAAAGGATAGCAAACATAAACCCATAAAAAACAAGTAAATATGCTTTAAAGAAACACGAAAGGAACGGACTTCTCTTAATGTCTCGTCCTCCAAAACATTGATTCGGAATACATTTTGCAACCGATCAAAAAAAGATTTATTTCCATTATCCTGTTCGGACATTAAGCTTTGCGTTATTTTTAAAATAAATTTGCACAAAAATAGTTATTAATCTAGCCTGAGAAAACGTACAACTCCCCATTTATAGACGGTTTATGCCGCATTTTATTGATTAAAACTGTTGATTTGAAGACTTCTTTAAGAATTGTGTGCTTTTCACTCGTGCTCCTGATTGGTTTAGGAGGATGTGCATCTAAGAAAAGAAAAGATGAAGTAGGGGCATTCAAACGATTTTATCACAATACGACAGCAAAATATAATGGCTACTTTAACGCCAACGAGCTGCTACAAGAGAGCTTTGTCTCCTTAGAGGATCAGAATCAAGATAATTACAATCAGATTCTTCATGTGTATCCATACAGTGCTGCAGATAATCCGGATGCTTCTGCAGGTGATCTGGATAAGGCTATCGAAAAAGTGACTACTGTAGCACTTCTACACGAGCCGAGTCATTGGGTAGACGATTGTTACTTATTAATGGGTAAAGCTCAATTCTTAAAACAAGACTACGAGACTGCAGAAGAAACGCTCGAGTATTTTCAAGAAGAATTTGATCCAAACAATCCTAACGGTAGGATCTATAAAAAGAAAGGAAAGAAGAGTAAAAAAGAAAGACAAAAGGAAAGAGAGGCTGAGAGAAAAGAACAAGAAGAGCAAAAAAAGAAAGAAAGAGAAGCAAAAGAAGAAGAAAAGAAAAAGGAAAGAGAGGCTCGGAAAAAAGAACAGGAAGAAAAGAAAAAGGAAAGGGAGAAGGCTCGAAAAGACCGAAAGAAAAATTCTAAAAAAAGAAAACGAGGCACGAAAAAAAGACCTCCTAAAGAAGAGAAAAAGGAAGAAACTACTGCCCCAGACACGACCGGAATTATTAATAGAATTCCTGAAGCTCCGAAGACTTCCGTCAAAGAAGATGAGGATGATTCAGTACCGGTAAAAAAGGAAAAAGAAGAATTAAAGCCTGAGGGTGGTGGCTTATTTGGTCATACTCCCGCATTTTACGAGGGTGTTTTATGGTTAAGTCGGACATACATCGAAAGAGAAAATTATTTTTCTGCCGAATATCTATTAAACAAACTCGAAAACGAATATCCCATCACAGACGAAGTTCGCAGAGAAATATATCCTGCAAGAGCCTATTTATTCGTAAAACAGAAAAAATATGATCGCGCTATCCCAGCTTTAAATACGGCCATAGAAAAAGGGAAAGACAAAAGGAAGAAAGCACGCTACGCCTATATTATAGGGCAGATTCACCAGCTTCTAGGACAAAATGACAAAGCACTTGCCGCCTTTCAAAGAGTCAATGACTTTAAACCAAGTTTTGAGATGGAATTCAATTCTAAGTTGAACATCGAAAGAACTAAATGGTCGAAATCAGGGTCCAAGGAAAATGCCACAGCACAGCTCGAAAAATTTCTCAAAGAAGATAAATACAGCGACTTCAAAGATCAAATATATTATGCCATGGGAGAAGTTAATCTCTCTCAAAACAATAAAGTGGAAGCGATTGAGAATTTTGAGAATTCTTTACGTTATAATTTCTCAAATCAAAATCAAAAAATAGAAAGCTATTATCGTCTTGCTGGTCTGTATTACGAAGATGAAAAATACATAGACGCCAAAAACTATTACGATAGCACTTTAGTGGTCATGGGAAAAACGGATGACCGGGTCCCATTAGTAAGCAAATATGCAAGTGGTCTTACAGATATCGCTAAAAATCTAGAGATCGTTAAGCTGCAGGACAGTTTACTTAGACTAGCCGACATGCCTAAAGATGAACTTAGAGCATTCGCGAAAGCGGAATTAGAAAAAAGGAAGGAAACTGAACTTGTCGCAGAGAATGAACCTGTAGAAGATAAATTTGCCGCCTTATCCAATAATCGCCGTGGAGGACCACGAGGACCAAGTTCGTTTTTTGCCTATAATCAAAGTGCCGTTCTGAAAGGTAGAGATCGTTTTAAAGAAAAATGGGGCAATAGAAAGCTTGAAGACAACTGGCGTAGGTCAAATCGGACAGATGCCACTGAAGAAGAATTAGTCGAAGAAGGGCCTGTCGTAAATGAATCAATCAGTGAAACTGAGATTGACCGTTTCATAGAAAATATTCCTACTACCCCGCCAAAACGCGCAAAAGTTGAAAAGGCTCTAGAAAAAGCCTTGTTTGATTTAGGTGTTTTATATCGTGATCGTATCGAAAATTATGGGAAGTCGATAGAGTCTTTAGAAAGAATGAGATCTGTTTTCCCGGAATCTGAGAAAGATTTAGATGCCATGTACTATCTATACCTTTCTAACCTGGACTTGCCGAATCAAAGCAGAGCCAATCATTACAAAAACTTAATTACAGATAAGTATCCTGAATCAAAGTTTGCTCGTGCTTTAAATGATCCGAATTACGCACTCGAATTACAAAACGAAGCTAAACAGGTCGAGCGTAATTATGACGACACCTATGCGCTTTTTACCGATGGACAATATCAAGAGGTATTCGATATCACTGAGAAAATTAATGGGACAACGACGAATCCTGAGTTACTTCCTAAGTATGCCTTATTAAACGCTATGTGCATAGGACATTTAAAAGGAAAAGAGGATTATATATCCGCACTCAAACAGGTTTCTAACAGACATCCAAATACACCTGAAAGTGTTAGAGCTAAAGAAATTATGCGCTTTTTAAAAGGCGATGAAGAAGCCTTCGACAAAGCACTTTTTGATGAAGAAAAAGACATTTTTAGCCTAGAGGAAAATAAACTGCATTATGTTATTTTAGTCGTTTATGACGCCAGTAACAAAAAAATAAACGACACTAAAATTGCCTTATCCAATTACCATAAAGAATACCACAAACTAGACAAATTAAAGATTACAGACATCTACTTAAATGTCGAGGATAAGTCTAAAATTATTTTGATCCGCAAATTTAGAAACAAAGAAAAAGCGATGAAGTACGTTGAGACTTCAGAAAAGAATTCTAAAGACTTTGTAAGTACCAAGGATGTCGCTTATGATCTTTTTGCTATCAGTCAGAAGAATTATAGAGAGGTTATAAAAGAGAAAAGTGTCAACTCCTATAGAGCCTTTTACGAGAAGAATTATAAGAAGTAAATTACTTCATCTTGATTAAAGTGTCGTTTTTCTGGACTGTTTTAGAATTGTCCACTAGTATTTTATCTACGACACCAGGACCAGGAGCTTTGATTATATTTTCCATTTTCATAGCCTCCAAAACGATCATGGCCTGCCCTTCGGCGACCTCCTCTCCCTCATTGACTTTTATTTCTAAGACCAATCCTGGCATCGGAGCTTTGAGATCGGAAAATCCCTTATTCATACCTTCCGCGTAACCCATTTGATCAATGAGCAAGTCCAGTTTGTTACTGACTTTAAGATTAAATCGTTTTTGATTTAGTACAATCGTCATTTGACGAGTGGATCTATCGTAAGATTCTAAAGTAACTAAATATTGAACATGATCCGCACTGATCAAAAAATGTGAATCATCGATTCTTTTCCATTGAAATTTATCCAATTCTTGAGTAGAAACATCTAGTGAGCCGAATCTTTCAATCTCCACCGTATAATTATCCATTCTTTTTCGTTTTGGATTGAATTGTCATGAAATAGGTTTCAAACGCCGTAAAAATAAGATATATGACAAGAAAAGGAATGACAAACAATTTGTCTGGCGGGTTCTTTAGTTGGGCATAAATTAATACAATGACAAATGACATTAACATCTTCAGCATCATATTAGATATGATCAAATTAACGTATTGAAATTTATTCGAACTCGTCGCAGCCCGCTTACCCATTTGGAACACTAATAAAGAGAGTAAAACAAAAAATATAATGGCAAATGCCGACAAGTCCATGTAAGAGGATTTCGGTAAAAAATATCCTGTTACCACGGCCAAAAGGCCTGCAAAAATTGTCGTTATACCGAGATACTTATAAAACTCTGATGAACTCATTCCATTCGACTTATATCGTGCACAAGTTTAATCAGAAATCCCGCAAGTGCCAACAATAAACACAAAATGGTTATGTAAGGTCGAGACAAATTAAAATAGGCATCTAGTTTTTGTCCACCCCATGCAGCAATACATAATAAAATCAATAATTGCATCGCCATACCTGAGTATTTAAGGTAGGCATTATACTTTGGTTTGTTTTTAGGCATTGGCTACTTGATCCGAAACAGCCTGATCCGTTTTGCCGTTTGAAATACTTTTCACTTTTTGACCTCCCATGTTACAATTCACATTAAAAACGGCTCCGGCCTGTACTAGTAGTTGATTGGTTTGTATGTCCCCAGAAATCACGGCAGTTTCTCTTACATTAAGTACTTCCTTAACTTTAAGAATTCCTTCGAAACTCCCTTCAATTACTGCATTTTGACAATGGACCTCGCCTTTAATTTTCCCTTGTGGCCCGACGATAACTTTCCCCTGACAATTTAAATCGCCATGAACCTCTCCATCGATTCTAATGTCGTTTGTGGCTTCTATAGTACCTTGGATTTTGGTACCAATAACTAAACTATTAATAGAGTTAGAGCTAGGACTAGAAGTTGTTCCTGATGCCATTTGTGTTTTATTTTCTTTTTTTCCTCCAAACATATTTCATTGATTTTGGGTAATACCTTACCAGAGGATCTTTTAGATCCACATCAATACGTACATAGGGATTTGCTTAATTAAAAAATCAGATCTGACTAGAAACGAGGGCAGTAAACTGCTCTTTTTTCTGGACCACAGATTTCATAACTCATTGAAAATTCGAAAGCACCATTAGCTGTACCAGCAGAGGCAAACTGAGATATAGTCGCATCGTAACTGAAACCAATACCAAAATGATCGTAGTTAAATCTAGTAGAGAAAATGATCGCGTCATTATGTAACCCACCAGTATCTTTGGTACCAGTTCTCCACCACGCGCCTACCTGCCAAGATTGATTTTGGAGTCGGCTATTTCCTAATGCAAATCGAATACTTGTACCTCCATTATACTCTCTTTGCTGACCTTGGAATAGGAAAACAATATTAGGTATTAAAGATACTTTTCTAGTTAATTGAAATTGACCACCACCGTGAATCGTAAACTTAGAGTATAAGGATACCACTTGGTCGTCAAAGAATGATACATCCGCTTGATTCAAGTGATGCATGGCTAAACCTGCATACCAGTTGTTATATTGATCCATAACATTAAAGAACAATAAACCGGCAGCAATATCTGCGTATAAAAAGTCAAAATTGTTGATGATCTCATTAGATGGGCAATTGGCGCAAAATCCACCGTCACCATCATGCTGAGAAGGCCATCTTAAATCCATTTGGCTAATTCTTCTTTGAGTGATGGCGGCGTCTGCACCTATAACAAGATACTTAGCGCTTTTTCTATATCCACCCACTTTTTTACTATACGATACGGATAAACGCCCTTGCGTCGTACCAAATCGAGTTTCACCAGCTACATCTCCCCAAAGCGATCCACCTATCCCAAAATAGTCCGCTCTACCGACTGGAATTTTTTGGTCATATGAAACACTGTAGGTATTGTACGCATTGGCCTGAAGTGCACTTGCCCACTGATTTCTATAATTCGCTATAAGTCGCGTTTTACAGTTGTTTACCCCAGTCATAGCTGGGTTTAAGTTCAATGGAGACATGTAGAATTGTGAAAAGTGTATGTCTTGTGCCTGAACGCGGCCAACAACTAACACACTCACAAACACGCATAAAATCGGTAGAATTTTTTTCATTTTAATCCTTTTTCTTGTCAGAGCTATTTCTTAAGCTTTTACCCGCGAATGACAGAACTATAAAAATAGCAAATTACCATTATTATAATACTGATGGTCCGACAATTCGGCATATTTAACGAAAATGGGTTAATTAACGGATGATAATTAATTATCATCTGTCTTCCAAAGCGCCCCAAATTCCTCTACCAAAATGTTATCAAACTCATCCGCAGCTTCAAACATGTGTTCAAACAGCTTCTGAGCGGTTTTTACGTTTAAATACTGATCGTAAATAAGGAGAGATATTATAATGTCATTTCCCTTGACACTAAAGGTAAGACCATCTAAGTCGTAATTTCGCTGCAAGAGGTATTCATAAAGTGGATTAATGTTTTCTTTCGGCAACGAACATAGGTATGCATCACTCACTATTAATCCCGATTTTTCATGATACGAAATATTAATTTTTGCACTTCCTTGGATTACCTCCCAGTTATAAGGACCTCGTCTAGATAAATCAATATCAAAACCAAGACTGTCTAACATATCTTCGATAGTCTTGTTAATACCCATAGGTTCGTAATCCTCCAATTGAGATATCATAGTAATCTTTGCACCACACTTAGGACAATATCCTTTAATCTCTTTAGTGTCGAAGATCAAATCATGACATGAATTACATCGGACGGCATCGTTTTTATTGCCTCCTGAGTAAATCTCCAGGGTGTCTTTTAAATAATGAATTGGCAATGAAAAACCTACGTTATTTCCATTCTTTATTATGAACGTATTTACACCAATAATTTTGGCCTCATGATCTACCAGAGGCCCTCCACTATTCCCCGGGTTTAGAGCCGCGTCATGCTGGATGTAATTAATATTACCCTGTTTATGTAATAAATTAGACACTATGCCCTGTGTCGCCGTGTATTCAAAACCAAAAGGATGCCCAATAGCAATCACTCTATCTCCTTCAGCTATTGCATTATAATCTCCTAACTCGATATTCGGAATTTCTAGATTTTCGGGAGCACGTAAAAAAGCCAAATCATACTCTGGATCTACATAGCATACTGAAACAAGTTGTTTATCCAATCCATGCCCATCAATAACTACCCTTTTATTATCTCTCACAACATGCTCGTTAGTAACAATCAATCCATAATCCTTCAAATAGAATCCGGTTCCAGTACTAAATGGTGTTGCTATCTGGATAACAAGTTGTCGATATATTTCAATGATTTTTCTAGAATCCATCACCCACCCGTTTTTGACATGTCTAAGTGACGAAGCATCATTAAATAGCTTCTAGAAAAATCCAAATCATTATCAAAATTTAAAGACTTCACATTCGGAATGGCCTTACCATATTGATTACTGTATTGCTTCTTTATTTGCAATATTTTATCCTTGATCGCTGATTTATTCAATTTCGAGTTGGTTCGGTAGGGTAATTCATAACCAAGCTTTTCGAAATATCCGTTTTCCATAATCTGCATATACAAATGCAAATAGGCTCTATCCGGCTCAGGAAGTGAATAACTAAACAACAAATATCCCACGATGTATCCTGGAATCGCTAATGCCACCTTATGATGTTTGTTTTCTTGATACCATTGCATGTTACCTAGCTCGGCATCCACAAAATTAGCCAACTGTTCGTGCCCTGTAGGATTCGTAATCCCAAATGTGGAAATAACTTCGTAACACTCCTCCTTAAAATCTTCATACCCACGCTCTAAGAGTAATTTCAGCTCTTTTCTAAGCTTGTTATTCTTTTGATGCGGATCACTAAATTCTTTCGAAAAAAAGAGTCGATTAATTTTTTCGATCAACTCCATCGTAAACCCTTCTGGTTTTACCAAATAATCAATTTTTAATGCCGCATCTAAAAGTAGATAAGATGCCCCCCCGGGATAATGTGTGACATTTAATCTCCCATTATCTATTTCATCAAAGGCATCTTCAATAGTGGATTTTAAATACTTGTACTTCGTACGTACAACCGTTTCATCTAAAGGAATAATATGTTGGTTATCGATCGGTTCTAAATGGTCAAACTCTTCGATCAATATATCGTCTTGCTTATCCGAGTTCGTCGCAAGCTCCTTTAAGGCATAATACAGTTTGTAAGGAGAATTATCAAGAATGTTTGAGGTAAAGACCATCGTTAGATTCTGGTCATGATCAAAGGCAAATCGCGTATACTTGAGATTAAAGTTTTTCTCTAGTAATCGCCTTAACATGCCAATGTTTGACACTTTTACCCGAGCGATTTTAGATTCTGCTCTAAGTTTTCGATGATCGGCTAATCCAATAATTCGTTTTGACCCTTGAAAGATCTCAAAATGCAATACACGATTCTCAAACCAATACTTTACATTTCCCTCTCGTTCATCACTGAGATAATCCAAAAACTTAGTATAGGAATCCATATGTTTTCCCTGCTCAAATAATTGCAAGGATCTATCCCAGTCGTCGTACTTTTCATCGTTTTTATAAGAGTCCGAGTACCTACCAAACCTAAGATCTGGGTTCACCGTCTCCTTTTTACCAAAGCCAAATATGTTATTGAGAATACTCATCTCACGGATAGTTGCTCTTTTCGCTCGCTTAAGCCTGTAAATTAACAAAATAGTTTACTCATTAGACATCCGGTACATTGTCTTAACTTCGTGTTAGAAACTTTTAATTTGAAATTTAGGACCGCTTTTAATTTACAAGATTCAGCTTTTCGTATTAACTACAGTGATGATATCTGTTGTATGGGCTCTTGTTTCGCAGAAGAAATTGGCCAAAAACTTCGGACTGCGCAGTTTAAGGCTTTAATTAATCCATTAGGGATCGCCTACAATCCAGTCAGTTTAGCTAAGCATCTTGGATATATTTTAGATGCTTCTTCTTTAGTTCCTTCTGACTTACGTCAAAGGCAAGACCTCTTCCAGCACTTTGATTTTCACGGAAAATTTGGGGATACAAATAGGGATCTTTATATAAGCACATTGGTTAATCAATGTAACAACACGAAAGCATATATCCAGAAGGCCAAATATATTTTCATCACTCTCGGCACTGCCATCGTTTACCAATTAAAAACTGATCAAAGAATCGTAAATAATTGTCATAAATTTCCGGCCTTAAATTTTGATAAAAAACTACTGAGTACAAAACAAGTCATCCATTCATTAGAAGTCATTGTGGAGCGAATTAAATCACTCCAAGAAAATGCTAAAATCATTTTTACTGTAAGTCCTATACGACATCTTAAATCTGGCTTTCGCCAAAATCAATTAAGCAAATCCACCCTACACCTTGCTGTTCAAGCTTTGGAGCAGACAAACACAGATGTGTCCTATTTCCCATCGTATGAATTAATCCAAGATGATTTACGCGATTATCGATTTTTCAAAGAGGATTCATCCAAATCATTTAGCAATTGCATACATATGGGAAAAATTTTGTGATCACTATTTCGATTCTGACACTTTAGAAACATTGACGGAAGTCGAAAAACTTATAAAAGAACTTAACCATACTCCCCTCTTTCCTGATTCCGAATCCCATAAAAACTTTGTCACTTTGACGAAAGTCAAAAAAGAAAAACTCAAATCGAAATATCCATACATTCATTGGACAATTTAATTCTATGACAGAAACAGGAGTGGTTATTTTAGGAAGTTCGAGATCTCGAGGCAACACCTACAAGTCAGTCGAATACTTTTCACAAATAAGTGGTTTTCAAATTATAGATCTTAATAGATATCATATTTTACCCTATGATTACGCGGAAGAAAATAGGGATGATTTTATAGACTTAATGGAGCATTTAATAATCTATCCCGTTTGGATTTTTGCAAGTCCAGTGTATTGGTATTCTATGAGTGGTCAGATGAAAATATTTATGGACCGATTTACGGATCTATTAAAAGGACGAAAGGATTTAGGTTATCTTTTAAAGAATAAAGCGGTAGGAGTGATCAGTTCGGCGTCTGACGAAAAAAGAAACGAAGGATTCATCGAACCCTTCGTTTTATCATCAAATTATCTCGGGATGAATTTTATTGGAGATGCTCATACTTGGTTAGAAGGTGATGATCTTAGTCATAAAAGTTTAGAAAATCTCGACAAGCTCCACCACTTGATAAATCAATCACACTAGGCAGGAAAGTGATTCATAGCATCTACGGTACCTCCTATCAAGACCATGGTTATGCCCCAATAAACGACACCGATCAGCATACCTTTCCAAGTGGCTTGCTCATAAAGTCCTTTTGTAATTAATACGGGAGCAATAACAAAAAGTGTGAGGACAAGACCGTGAGCGGCTCCGTGCTTAAAAGTATCAAACTCGCCCTCGTGTCCATTACAAAAGTTTACCATGAAAAAAGTAAGCGCAAAAGACATGAGCAAAGAAACACCCATGAGTACAACCATATTCGCGTTTTGCATTTTTTCTTCCGTCATTCCTATCGACTCCATCCACGCTTTTCCAGCTACGGGTTTAGAGTAATAGATGAAACCGACGATGGTAGGAATCAAAGTCCCAATTACTAGGGACAAAATGTTGATGTTTTCCATAATGTATAGATTTAGTAGTTAATCGCTTAATTAAATTACTAAATCCTAGACATTTTAAGCTTTCAAAATGAGCTCAAAAATTACAAAATTCGGCGAACGCTCGCTTTCAATAGATCAATATCGTCTCCCTCTATTTGACCTTCTAAATGTAATATCCCTGGCTTCTTCGCTTTCTCGAAAGATCCCAAAGTTTCACCATAACCCAAGGCTTCGGCTCCATTTTTTGTAGCCCATTTGAGCAGCAAGGCCGTATCGATATAAGAATTGTATTTTTTAATGGTTTGAATCTCTGATAATATGGACAATTGCCAATTCGAACTTAAACTATCCGTACCAATGGTCATGTTAGCATCCTGATTTATAAATGCCGAGTAATCCGGAAGCTTATTTTCAATATACAGATTGGCATTTGCGCAGGTCGCCCAATATACATGATCACTCCATTGATGAGCAGCCATGATATCATTTTCTGAAGTCAAGGTATTATGAACAAATAAGTTTCTGTTTTGGGGATTCATATATTTCATATTAAAATGAATCGCCGTCTTAGAGATTGGCTCGAAGCCATCTAAATTAAATCCAAATCCTCTATAAAAATCATAAAAGGCCCCACTTCCCTCAGTAAACATCAAATTTTCATCAGGTGTTTCTTGGTTGTGAATACTTACCGTGATCTGTGGATTTTTTTGAGCATTTCGGATATACTCAAAAAGAGCTGGCGAACAAGAATATGGGGCATGAGGCACTAAATTTTTTTCGTTCTCCCCCACGTCAGATTGACCAACCAAGACTTCGGCATATTGATCTATAGTTGGTTGGAGTAAGTTGGGTTGATGAAAATCAAACATCTCCACAAAGGAATAATACGCTATCGGACTAAGTGATTTACAGGCTGCCGTGTCTAGCTTATTACATATATCCCCTACGGCGACTATTCCATTGGCATACATTTCTGCATCCGCTTCTCTGATCGCCTTATCAATAAGTTCTTGTGGAAATTCACGAAATTTTACCACCGCAGATATAAAATCTATAAGTCCTGTTCCTGTAGGAATTTTAGATTTCATATGAGACAGCTCTAAATGGCAATGTGTATTTATAAACCCCGGAATTAAAGCACCGTTCAAAATTTCAACATCGGCTGAAATATCGTCCATAGGTTTTAAGTCCACAACACGACCATCATCTTCCGTAATGAGAACATGTTTCATCAGTCGTTCACCATTTCCTGGATAAATAATGTCTGCTGTAAAATATCGCATATTAAAATTCCTGAATGATTAATCCATTTTTGATTCGAGGCTCAAACCACGTGCTCTTTGGAGGGAGCTCTTCACTGGCATTAGCGACATCAATTAACTCCGACTTGTGCACTGGGAAAAGACAAAATCCTACATTTTCATTTTTCTTAAGCACCTTTTCTTTTAGACCCTCAGTTCCAAGAGTTCCCTCGACGTATTTAATGCGTTCGTCAGAGCGCACATCCTCCACTCCCAGTATATTTTTTAAAATATATTCGTTAAACAAGCTCGCATCGAGTAAGACTTGATCGCCCTCATGTTTTTTTAAAAGCTTCTTTTTCCACCGGATTTTATACCAGTTTCCTTGGGCAAACATCGTCATTTCAAACTTTTCATTTGGTTTACTGGCTTTCGCCAATTTTTCAATGTTTGCGTATTTACTTAAAGCAATGATAAACTCAAAAGGTGACACGTAAGCAAACATATCGACAACTCGATTATAATCATAAATGGCAAGTTGATCAAAAGGAAAATACACGGATAGAATCGAACTATGATTCTGCTTAATTTCCACTTGATCAGTTTTTAAGAGTTTAGATGTTGTCGAACATCTGTGATGACCATCTGCGATGTAACAATGAGAAATTTTTTTATCGAACCAATTGGTCAGTTTTTCGATTTCCTCGGCATCATGAATTTGCCATAGACTGTGCCATTGTCCTTCCTCCTCAAATCGCAATTTTAAATTGGGCTTTCTCGATTTTATGACTTTGTCTGTAAATCGATCGATTTCCTTGACCTTATCATAAGCCAATAATACGGGCTTGATCATGGCTTGTCGTTCTAACATGAGGTGCATCATATTCTGCTCCTTAGCGGCCAAGGTATTTTCGTGTTTTAACACCTTATTTTCATCCACATCTCGTATATCCGTACTCGCTATTATGCCTACATGTATTGCTTTACGGGATCTAATTTGATACACATAAAGGGCTTCACGCGACGATCTTTTGAAGAATCCACTTTTAAAATATTGTGGATATTGATTTTTCATCGTACTAAAAAATGAAAATGGTGAGGTCACCAAATCCATTTTAGGGTATAATGCCTGAAAAGACTGAATCCTCATATGTTGTAAGGATACTAAAAAGATGCCAATTCTTCATGCATCTTAACGCATGCTGCGAAGGACAGTCGAGAAGAACCAATTAGGCTTAGAGGTACAAAAATTAGATAATGCACCATCTGCTTTCGACGAAAAAGATTTCAATTCTTTTACCATCCTACAAAACTCATTTGATGATTTACACATCCCTTCGACGGAGGACACCTCTTCTAATAATTGGATCATTGGATCCAATTCTTTACGTTTTCTTTCTAGAATGATTTTTCGGAAGACTTCCCACAAGTTTTTGTCTGCGATATAATAATCTTTACGACAACCGTCTACCCGTTTTTTTTGGATAAGACCCCAGCCTAATAAAGATTTGATATTCATATTCGCATTACCCGAAGATATATCTAACTCTTCTATGATATTATCCGCGTTCATGGGCTTATCTGCAATAAGAAGAAGTGCATGAATTTGGCCCATGGTTTTATTGATCCCCCAATTTGTCGAGACATCACCCCAAGCTTTAATAAAATGTTCTTTTCCTTCGTTGTACTTCATAGTGTAAAGAGTACACTTATAAATACTTAAAATAACAAATTGTTTAGCAACAATTAGCCCTTATAAAAAGGAGGTCGTACAATTTCTGCCTTCAATATCTTCTTACCAGTATCTATGCCTATGGCAGTTCCTTTTTTCGAACTTTCCTTTTTTACATATCCCATACCTATGGGAATTTCCAAACTTGGAGACATTGTTCCCGAGCTTACTTCCCCAATGAGATCACCGTTTTCATCAACAATCCCATAGCCTTTTCTAGGAATTCTGCGGTCATCTACCTTAAAACCTACGAGGCGTTTATCAACACCATTATCTACCTGTTCTTGAAAAATTTCTGAAGAATTAAATGGGCCCTTATTCAATTTTGTAATCCACTTTAAACCTGCCTCTATAGGTGATGTCGTATCATCAATATCATTACCGTATAAACAATATCCCATTTCCAATCTCAAGGTATCTCTCGCACCTAAACCTACAGGCTTTACACCTAAATCTTCTCCATGATTAAACAAAGCATCCCATAAATCATCGATCTTGTTATTATCGCAATACAATTCAAAACCTCCTGATCCAGTATACCCAGTAGCAGAAATTAACACGTTATCAATGCCCGCAACAGTCCCTTTTTTGAAATGATAAAATTCGATCTCGTCTAAATTTACAGCCGTGAGTCTCTGAACAAGTTCTTTAGCTTTTGGTCCTTGAACCGCAAGTAAACCCGAACGATTTGAGATGTTTTTCATTCTGACTTCAAAACTATTATTCTCCTCGATCCATGCCCAATCCTTGTCAATGTTTGAAGCATTTACTACGAGCATATATGCACGCTCTCCCTCTGCACATAAATCTTCTGGTAAGCGATAAATAATCATGTCATCCACTATGCCACCATTGCCATTAGGCATACAAGTATATTGCGCATCACCAATTTCCAGAATAGACGCATCGTTTGAACTTATTTTCTGAACGAGATCAAGAGCCCCTTCACCTTTTAAAATAAATTCGCCCATGTGCGAAACATCAAACACACCAACATCATTCCGAACAGCCGCATGTTCTTCCTTAATAGATGTATACATCACAGGCATATAATAACCCGCAAAATCAACCATTTTTGCTCCTAGGGCAATATGCTTTTCAGTTAAAGGTGTTCGTTTCAACTCCATGTCTATATTTTTATAACATCGATAATTTTATCTCCTCTTTCTAACTTATGGACGACATCCATGCCTTCAATGACTTTAGCAAATATGGTGTAATTGCCATCTAAATGAGGCGTCGCCGTATGGGTTATAAACCATTGGGTTCCTTCGGTGTGATTACCTGCAGAAGCCATCCCAACTAGTCCTTCTTGGTCATAATACATCTGTGGTAATTCAGATCTTATCGTATAATTTAATCCTCCATAGCCATCTCCTCTTGGACATCCTGCCTGCACCACAAAGTTAGGAACAACACGATGTACTATGTTACCATCGTAAAAATCTGAATCGACAAGCTTAAGGAAATTTGCTACCGATCCGGGTGCTTCTCTAGTTAACATTTTCAAACTGATATTTCCCTGTGAGGTTTTGATAACAACTAACGATGAATCTGTTAATCCGTTCAACTTCGACCAATCTATGGGATTGTTATATTCAAGTTTTCTTGGACTATATTCTCTTCCTTGTAAAAAACAGATCGCTTTATCTATCTCATTAAAAGTTTCAATTTGTTCTGGAAGCTTTAAATTATTTCTGGCTTGAATCAAATAATCGGTGCTATCGATAATTTCTTTTAATTGGCATTCTGGATTCGAAATTATAGATCCGGCCATGGCCATCACCCCGACATCACCGGTTTCGATTTGCTGTCTGAATATCCCAGCAATTTCTCTGAGTGTATTATTCGTTTGATACTTAAATGTCCGTACAAATTTTTCATCCGAGATGATATTACCTAATGCTTCTACACAACTCGTTCTAACGATGGGTTTTTCTGCGGCTTCCGCCAATGTGGCCAAATCAGAATAACTACGTGGATTAAATCCAAGCGCATTTATGTAATCGGACTTGATATATGGGTCTGGTTCATTTTCTATGGAGTCTAATATTTCCTGGGCGATTAGATTTCGAGTATTTGTGTAGTAATGCGGTAGCGTCGATAAGACAGCTCGGTACATTTTTGCTTTAACATTCGCCGAAAGGCTATCCGTAATAAATCCCCTGTAGATGAGTGCATCATTAGGATTACCATATCTAAATAAATAATCTGATGCTTCAATTGCAATGCGTTCATCTGGGTCATTGATCAAACTTAGTACTTTGTCAACCACCTGAATGTAGGGAAAGTAACGGAACGACTTAACGATATTCACCTTGACTCTATAATCACTCTCAATATTGAGTCGATTAAATAAATAAGGTAGAAGTTCGATATCCGCTGTTTTACCCATGGCTGTTGCGACCGTCATACGAATCAATGGATCTTTGTCAGATAAATGCTCGACTAATTGAAATTTATATGGTTTAAGATCAATGTCCTTGGCTCTAAACAAATAATTTGCTGCCATTAACCGTACCGATTCAGGCGAAGTCGGATTATTTAAATGCTCAATCATTAAGGCAGTTCCTGCGGCATCTGTAATCTGTCTAAGTGCATATCTGTAAATGCCTCGCGTCTGTCCTTCCAGAAGTAAGGTATCCGTAGTACGATAACTTTTTACAGTGCTCATGGCGCGGAGAAAATTAGCGTCTCCTACCTTTCCTATGGCTTCAAGAATATTGGCATTAAAGATATTATTCACATCAAAGGTGTCTTGTGGCTTAAACGCATTAATTAGGAATGTGGCCGATTTTGGCTCTCCTATTTGACCCATGGCGTAAGCTGCTGCTGCACGAACGAATAAGTTGGCATCATATAACATGGTCGACAACGAATCTAGAGAAGCCGGATTTTTTATAGAAGCCATCGCCTGAACGGCAAGATATCTTTGGGTAGGATCTTCTTTTGAAAAGAATTGATACAGCGAATCTATCTCTTGTCGATCTTGAAGATCCATTATTCTGAGGTACTCAGAATTAGAAAGATCAACATTTATCTCATCACTGTATGTTACATTTTCTGGAACACAACTCGTGAACAAAATGGCTAAAATCAAGCTTATATATACAATACGTGCTGTCATGTACTCGGGTTTAATCGGGAATGCGAAATTATAGAATTCCCTTCGATATACGACAGTTTAAGAGGATGTTTGGTCATTTATTAAGTGACCAGCGAAAAAAGAATTAATTTGAACGAGAATCTGACAATTATGAAGAAATTTTACAGCAGTTTAGTTTTAGTTTTATTAGGCTTATCAGGGATTTCTCAGGAGACCTTGTCCTACGATTATATTGGTAGCCGAACCGCACAAGAAATCAAGGATGAATTTAATAATCCTTTTCCCGCTTACGATGTCGACTTTTACAAAATTAGATACACAACGGTAAATGCTATTGGTGAACCCGATACGGCCTCCGGACTATTAATAGTACCTATATCAGAAACGGACTATTTTCCGCGTCTTTGTTATCAACATGGAACGGTGGGATCACGTGATGATGTTCCTTCTAAACTACAGGGAGGATATCAATTACCAATGATTCTAGCGAGTATAGGTTACTTGACTACTGCGGCTGATTTCATTGGTTTGGGTGATAGTCCTGGTAACCACCCCTACATCCATGCAGACAGCGAGGCGAGTGCGGGTATAGACATGCTCATAGCAACACAGTCTCTTG
>JAHDBE010000019.1 GCA_020630555.1 Saprospiraceae bacterium | reverse complement strand
AATTTTTCGACTAAATCTTGTTTAGCGGAAGTCAGATATAAAGCATCGGTATTTAAATCTTCATTGTCTACTTTCAAATTAAACACCACAAAGGCAAAGTATACTATGGCTGTAATTAGTAGAATCCTACCAGGATTCATATACCGCGCTCTTTTTCCTGCAGAATAAGCCAAGCTTAGTTTAGCTGGAATCCAAATGTCTCTTAAAGTGCGCCAAATTTTAGAATCCACATTAAACCAATCGGCAAAGGTGTCAAAGAGTAACTTTCTCAATGAAAATATGCTCTCCTTATTCTTCTGACCACAGTTTTTACAATATCGATCAGTTTCAGATATCGCTTGTTCACAATTAAGACAATAAGATCCTGGAGCTCTATTCATGGTAATTCAAGATAGTTCTAAAAAGTTAAAATTCATACACATAGAAAAATGGTATAATGTTTGCCTTTTTAGAATACGAATTAGCGAATTCTACAATATAACCAAGAAAATATTTATAAAACACTGTAAATCAACAATTTATATTTTCTCGGTTTTATAGATTAAACTGAAAAAGTATATCTATTTAAAGAATACATGAACATCAAAGTAGAAAAAATGAAAAATTTTTACCCATCTACCGGTCGTTTGATATGTGCGTTGTCATTTGTGCTTTTTAGCATGATGAGTATCAATTTAAACGCGCAGTGCAATTTGAATTGTCCCGGTGATTTTACCGTTTCCATTCCTTTTGGAGATTGTGTTGCTCCTGCGTTAGTAACAGGTGCTAACACGTCTGGTCCAAATTGTAATGCGGTTATTAATGGTTTTGCTGGAGAATTTACTCCATCAGACTGGTCTTTTACGTCCACTGGTAACGGTAGCGCAAATGTAGCAGGAGCACCTGCATCTGTTTCGGTTACTGGTAATAACAATGGATTTAGCGGATCTAGCATGCTCTGTATAGAGATGGATTTTACGGATTTCGTGACTCCACTGGGGGACGAACTAAATACTACCAATGGAGTGCTATCATTTGATTGGAACTATGTTTCCAATAATTCTCATGCCGGTTATGATCCGTTTTTTGTGAGACTAAATGGAATTCCTACTCAACTTACAGCAGGAGCCGAGGGTACAGCAGCTGGAGGGACTTTACAAAATGGAAGCCATGTGATGCCAGTATCGGATGGTGATATTTTCTGTTTTGACCAAAGATCTTTTGATGGGACTTTTGGGGGTGCTACAACGACTATTACCAACTTTACTCTGACGTTCGATTATGAAATGACTTTGTATGAAGGCTTGGCAGATGGCGAAGATTTTCCATTAGGCACAACGACGGTTAGTTACGCTGCCTTTTCTGGATTGGGTGCTATTCAAACATGTACTTTTGATGTAACGGTAGAAGAGGACGCAGATCCTGTTTCTTCCATCTCCTGTAATAATGTAGTTCAGATTTCTTTAGATTCTAATTGTGAAGCCATTGTAGAAGCAGATCAGATTTTAGAAGGTACTGGATATGGCTGTTATGATAAATATACCGTTGAGATAACTGACGAGAATGGAAATAACTATGGTAATTTTCTGACTTCCGTCAATATTGGACAGACCTTAACAGTAAAAGTTACAGGGCCCAATGGAAATTCTTGTTGGGGAGAAATTGAGGTGGCTGATAAGTCATTGCCACCGGTTCTTTGTGAAGATTCTTGGACAAGATGTCATTTAGGTACAGATCCAGGAGACTTAGCTGAAAGTTCATTTAGTTATACTACTCCTGGTCCACAGGCTATAAACGATAATGGCGCCACAGTCATTCCATTAGCCTTAGGTTTAGGTGGATTCTCTATTGATGACATCAATGTGAGCGTAAATTTAAATCACGATGCGATTAATGAACTTCAAGTAACTTTAACCTCTCCTGCACCGGGTGCAACGACAGTAACTTTATTTGATCTTACTTCAAGTGCTTGTTTTGCTACGGGTAATATCGATGTACACTTTGATGACGATGCTACCTTAACAGCTGTTGATTTTAATTCCACTTGTAATTCATTTCAACCAAGTTTAATATCTGGAGACTTTCAGCCGTTTACGGCATTAAATGGATTTAATGGTATAGATGCTGGTGGTACGTGGGTATTAACTATTGTTGATAATTCTGCTGGAAATACAGGTACTTTAAATAGCGTGACTATTGATTTTGAGAAAGATCCAAGTTTAATATCTTTCCCATGGCCAACAACAGCCACGTGGACTCAAGTTGGAAACCAAGTCTATGAAGTGATTGGTTTAGACCCATGTGGTTTAACAACGGTCTTTTACGAAGACGAAGATGTGCCACAAGATTGTTCGACTCCATATGAAAGAATTATAGAGAGAACATGGAATGGGTTTGATGCTGCAGGAAATCAAGCGATTGAGTGTACGCAGAATATATATGTCTTTAGAAATGATTTAACTGAGACCTTGGTTTGGCCAAGAGATTACGATGACGTAGATCTTCCAGCCTTGTCTTGCTTGTTGTATAAGGACGTGGTTCCTGGAACTAATGTGACCGGAGTACCTACTGGTGATTTCTGTGAGCATGTCCAAATCGCGCCACATACTGATATCAAAATTGACATTTGTGAGAGCGAATATAAGATCATAAGAAAGTGGTCTATTTTGGATTGGTGTACAGGGATCATATACGAACACGATCAGGTAATTAAAGTTATCGATCAGTCTTTAGAATTATTCTGTCCAATAGGTGTGACGGAAGTATTCGCAGACGATTATAGTTGTACTGGTTCGTATGTTTTACCAGCACCCACAGTTCAGAATGAATGTTCAAGTTGGACATACAATATTGAAGGCGTTCTTTTACCTGATACTAATGGTGCTCCTGAAACGGGTGCTCCTAGACCAGAATACATTTCAGGAAATACGGCGATTAACTTACCATTCGGTACGAGTTGGGTCGTTTACTCAGCAGAAGATGCTTGTGGAAATACCGATGAATGTATGATGGAATTCAATGTTTCGGATAATAGTCCTCCAGTAGCGGTGTGTGACGAGTCGACAGTTGTATCTGTGGGTCCTGATGGATGGGGTGTTGTTCAAGCCATCACTTTTGATGATGGTTCCTGGGATAATTGTGGCATTCAAAGCATGCATGTGAGAAGAATGACTTCAGGATGTGGTAACACTTCTTGGGGTGATGAAGTGCAGTTTTGTTGTGATGAAGTGGGAGAGGTACTTATGGTAGCTTTCAGAGTGACAGACTTATACGGAAATCAAAATACTTGTATGGTCGAAGTGACTGTGCAGGATAAGTTGCCTCCATATACGGATTTTTGTCCAGATGATGTGACTATAGATTGTGCGACGGACTATGCAGATTTAAGCATATTTGGAGCTCCAGTATTTGTGGATAATTGTTCAAATACTAGTTTAAGTTCTACAGAATCATCAAACATTGATAATTGTGGTCAAGGTACCATTGTTAGAACCTGGACTTTTGAAGATTTAAATAACGGATTTAAAGCCTCTTGTGAGCAAACTATTACAGTGGCTAATTCATCTCCATTTACTTCAGCGGACATTTCTTGGGCTCCAGATTATACGACTACAGGATGTAATACAAACCTTGATCCTGAAAATCTGCCTGCACCATTTAATGCGCCGAATATTAGTGATGATAAATGTAGTCTAGCCGCTGCAACCTATGAAGATCAGGTGTTCAGTTTTTCTGACGATGCATGTTTGAAAATATTGAGAACATGGACTGTTATCGATTGGTGTACTTATGATGGCGTAAACGGCATCTACACTGATTTACAGATCATTAAATTAAATAATACTGTGGCTCCAGAATTCGTATCTGGTTGTCAGGATACCTTAGTGTGTCATTATAATGATGGTTGTTTAGGAGATGTCACTTTATCAGTAGCAGCTACCGACGACTGTACAGACGCTTCTGAACTTATGTATTGGTGGGAAGTGGATGCATTTAATACCGGAGACCATGTGTTTGAATACAATGGTTCGGGAAGTACAATGACATTAAATAACTTACCTCAAGGTGTACATTACATCAGATGGTATGTAGAAGACAGATGTGGTAATGTAACTAATTGCGATTATCTATTTGAAGTCAAAGATTGTAAGAAACCTACGCCATATTGTTTATCAACAGTAACCTCTGTGGTTATGAATAATAATGGCATGCTAGAGATATGGGCAAATGATTTTGACTTTGGAAGTTTTGACAACTGTACAGATCAAAGTGATTTACAGATTTCGTTCTCAGAAGATGTAAATAACACAAGTATGACTTTTACTTGTGCTCAAATGCCTGATGGCCAACAAGCTTACATCCCTCTTCAAATGTGGGTAACAGATGAGGCAGGTAATCAAGATTACTGTGAAATTGCCATTATCCTTCAAGATAACGAAGGAGACGCCTGTGATGATCTTACCGGAGATGTAAGCTATATTACAGGACGTATTTCTAACGAAACTAGTGAAATGATGGAAGATGTGGCCGTTGAGATTACGAGTAATCAGCCGCTTTTCCCTAAGAATGCTATGACTGACGTCAATGGTCAGTATACATTTAATAATCTGATTAAGAATCAGACTTATTACATTACTGCTGAGAAGTTAGATGACCCAATGAATGGTGTTTCGACACTTGACCTTGTATTAATCCAGAAGCATATTCTTCAATTGCAATTGTTGGATAGTCCATATAAAGTGATTGCTTCGGATGCAAATAATGATGGAAATGTCTCTGCTATTGACCTAGTGCATATTCGAAAATTGATCCTAGGAATTGTGACAGAATTCCCTAACGAGCAGACTTCATGGAGGTTTGTGGACAACAGCTTTACATTCTCTGACCCTATGGATCCATTCCCATATGACGAGATCATTGATTTTGTAAATCTTGATCAGAGTATGGTTAACCAGGATTTCATGGCAGTGAAAATTGCAGACGTTACTGAAAATGCTTTACCAAACAATTTCGCTACTGCGGAAGTAGACAATAGAAGTAATACTTCATTAGACTTTATCATAGATAATGAGTTTGTCAGTGCTGGAGAATTAGTAACAATTCCAGTGTATGCATCTAACTTTGATAAATACCTAGGGTATCAGTTTGCTATCAATTTTGATAACACAAAAGCCAATTTTGTCGACTTCAACTCAGGTGCAATTGAGTTATCAGAAAATAACTTTGGATTTACAGCTTTAGAAGATGGAATTATTCTGACAAGTTGGAATTCAGCGAATGTTGTAAAAGCGGATGAAGATGAAATTTTATTTGAATTAACATTTGAGGCTAATTCATCTTTTGACTTAGACGAGTTCTTAAGCTTTAATTCGAGTGCATTAATGGCGGAAGCCTATACCTCGCAATTAGAAGTAGATGATATTAAATTACTATACAGAAATGAAAATGGGGCATTGAGTAGTGTCTTTGAATTGTATCAAAACACACCAAACCCATTTGCAGATAAAACGGCGATCGCCTTCAATAGCCCATTGAATACCGTAGCCACTTTAGAAGTCTTTGATGTAACAGGTCGATTAATCTTTAGCACGTCCAAAGCTATTGAGGCTGGTTTCAATATGTTTGAAATCAACAAAAGAGATCTAAACACTAAAGGTGTTATGTACTACAAAGTTTCCGGTGACGGGTTCTCCGCGACGAAGAAAATGATTGGACTATAAAAAAAGAGAAATCCTTCTAAGCGCAAAGGGCTGGATCAATGATCCAGCCCTTTTTTATTTGGTAATAGTTAGCGACAAATTATTAAGGAGTAAAATCTAGTCAAATGACTGATTCTCTACAGAACATTTTCTAACAAGTTCTTGATATTCCTCTGGTGATAATCCATCCAAAACAAAGTCAATTGGATTGATGGCTTTACCATTATAATGTACTTCGTAATGTAAGTGAGGTGCGGTGGATGTTCCTGTAGAACCTACAGTACCTATTTTCTGCCCTTTCTTAACTTTCTGCCCTTTCTTAACATCGACCGTATGCATATGAGCGTAAAGCGTTCTATATCCGAATCCATGATCTATAGTCACATTTACTCCATAGCCGGATTTTCTTTTTTCTACTCTTACAATCTTTCCATCTCCAGTCGCTTGTATTTCAGTTCCTCTCGGTGCAGTAAAATCAATCCCTTTATGGAATTTTTTTATACCGTGCACAGGGTGAATTCTCCATCCAAATCCAGACAAGTAGCCGATTTTTCTTTTCAACTTATCCTCTCTTACCGGTTTTATTGAAGGAATAGATGAAAGTCTTTTCTCTCTAGATAGTGCAAGGTTTAAAATGGTATCTATAGATCTTTTTTGTAGTTCAAGTTGTCTTTCGAGCTTATCCACTTTTTGCATGGATTCTTCAATTCGCTCTCCTGATAGCCCAAAATTGTCTAGATAAGGATATCTTTCGCTACCCCCAATACCTCCAGACCACACGCCATCATCAATTGGGTCTAGGCCCAAAATGACACGGTGTACTTCGGCGTCTTTTTCGTGAAGTAATTTCAGATCATCCGCCAGCATGCCGAGCCTGTCATTCAAAACATCATAATGCTGTTGAAGGATTCCAATTTCTTGTGTCTTTGCTTTCACAGCAGGGCTGGGGAAGTATGTATTCACACCAATGAATAATACAAATGAAAGCAGCATGGTCGTTGTTCCATAACCCACAAAATTCAGTACTCTTTGCTTACCCGATAGTTTGAGCTTTTCGTACTGTAAAGTAACGGGATTATAGACGTATTTTTCTCGTCTCATCAATTACTGTTCTTACAGATATAGTGTACTTTTGCTTGCGCTAAATACGTACGCCATGGGACATAGGCTCGCCAAATTTAACAGTCTATCAGCGTTTGACAAAGAAATATGTTAACAAATTCATTTTTTGTATATATCTGAATAGTTAATGGATAAATACCTGATAGTGATGTGATTATAAAGAGTCCTGTAAATTTTTGACGAAAGTCAGATCCTTTTAAGTACACATAGTAATTAATTATAATATATATCCAATTGACATAGAATGACGGCGAAGGAAATAAGACAACAATTTTTCGATTTTTTTGAATCAAAGACGCATAAAATTGTGCCCTCTGCACCCATCGTGGTAAAGAATGATCCCACTTTGATGTTTAATAATGCCGGGATGAACCAATTTAAAGACCTATTTCTAGGAAATAAAGAGGTAGTTCATCCACGTATTGCAGACACGCAAAAGTGTTTAAGAGTGTCTGGAAAACATAACGATCTTGAAGAAGTAGGAATTGACTCGTATCATCATACGATGTTTGAGATGCTTGGAAATTGGTCCTTTGGCGATTACTTTAAAAAAGAAGCGATTGCTTGGGCTTGGGAATTATTGACGGAAGTCTATAAACTGGACAAAGACAGATTGTATGTTACCGTTTTTGAAGGTGATGAAAAAGACGGATTAGAAAAGGACCAAGAATCTGTCGAGTTATGGAAGGAATGGATTCCTGAGGACCGGATTCTTTTTTTCGATAAAAAGGATAATTTCTGGGAAATGGGAGCCACAGGTCCATGCGGTCCTTGCACGGAGATACATATCGATTTACGGTCTAATGATGAAAGAATTCTAAACGATGGAGGTCGACTCGTAAATATGGATCATCCTCAGGTCATTGAAATTTGGAATCTCGTTTTTATACAATTTAATCGCATGGCGGATAGCTCACTCGAATCACTCCCCAATAAACATGTCGATACAGGGATGGGTTTTGAGCGCTTAGCCATGGCTATTCAAGGTAAAACGTCCAATTACGATACGGATGTTTTTGTTCCGTTCATAAAAACAATCGAAGAAAAAACGGGCGTTACTTATACAAGTAACTACTCCATGGATGCCAAGTCGGATATCGCGATGCGTGTGGTCGCCGATCATCTTAGAGCGGTGTGTTTCACCATTGCCGACGGAGAAATGCCCTCGAATACAGGAGCAGGATATGTGATTCGACGGATATTACGAAGAGCAGTGAGGTATTATTATTCTTTTTTAAACCGAAAAACACCCTTGCTCCACGAGCTTGTAGACCTTTTAGCCAACTCTTTTAAAGAAGTTTTTCCAGAATTGGAGGCTCAGAAAGAATTTGTTTCAAAAGTGGTTTTGGAAGAAGAAAAATCATTTTTAAGAACTTTAGAAGCTGGTTTGAAAAGACTCGATCAAGTCGAAGTCAATAATGGCGTCATGGATGGCCGGACCGCTTTCGAGTTATACGATACTTATGGATTCCCGATCGATTTAACACGTTTGATCTCTTCGGAGAAAAATTGGATTATTGATGAAAAGGGTTTTGAAGAAGCCTTAAACGAACAAAAAAATAGGGCTAGAACAGATGCTGCAAGAGCTGAAGGAGATTGGCAAATTGTGGAGGACATCAAAGACGTAGAGTTTGTCGGTTACGATCATCATAGTCTAAATGGTGTCCAAATTGTTAAATACAGGACGGTAACAGAAAAGGACAAAGAAATCAGGCATTTAGTTTTAAACAAAACTCCTTTCTATGCGGAAGGAGGTGGTCAAGTAGGGGATACGGGTTCTTTAAATTTTAGTGGTGAAGAGATCAAGGTCTTAGACACCAAGAAAGAAAATGACCTTATTATTCATTACGTTAACAAATTTCCTTCTTCCCTTTCGGGGAATGCCAATGCATCCATAGACTCGCATCGAAGACATCTCATAGAAAATAATCATAGCGCGACACATCTTCTACATGCCGCTTTGAGAGAAGTGCTTGGATCACATGTGCAGCAAAAAGGAAGCTTAGTCCGTGACACCGAATTGAGATTCGATTTTTCTCATTTCCAGAAAATGACGGATGAACAAATTTTAAAAGTAGAGAATATAGTCAATCAAAGGATTAGGGAAAACATTCCATTAATAGAGGACAGGTCAATTTCTCTCGAAGAGGCCAAATCGAAAGGGGCTATGATGTTATTTGGAGAGAAATATGGTGAGACAGTCAGAATGATCACCTTTGATTCGAATTATTCGGTCGAACTCTGTGGTGGTTGCCATGTAAATCACACAGGTGAATTAGGCCTCTTTAAAATAAAGACTGAAACAGGGATTGCTGCCGGTGTCAGACGAATAGAAGCTCTTACAGCGGAGGGCGCTCAGACTTTCGTCAATGCAGAACTTGATGCTCTAAAAGAAATTCGTAGTCTCTTTAAAAATCCATCAACAGCGCATAAAAACATTCTTGATCTACAAGAGGAAAATAAAGCGCTCAAAAAAGAAATGGAAAAACTCGTCGCCTTAAAAGCGAATGCGCTAAAATCTGATCTAATCACCGGTAAAAAAGAATTGAACGGCATAAATGTCATCTCGCAAGTGATAGATTTGAAAGATTCTAAAGCGGCGAAAACACTCGCTTACAATATTGAAAAAGAGATCGGTAATGCGGTAATTTTGTTTGGACTGAACATCAATGACAAACCACAATTAATGTTAACGATATCAGAATCGTTAATTCAAAATAATTCTCTTCATGCTGGTAATATGGTGCGCGAATTGGCTAAACATATTCAAGGTGGTGGAGGCGGACAAGCCTTTTTTGCTTCGGCAGGGGGACAAAATGCGAAAGGCTTAAATGATGCCATTAAGGAATTAGACAATCTTCTTAAATCCTAATTATGTTAAAGTGTATAGTTGTCAGTTTTTCACTTTTATCCTTGATGACTTGTAATCGTATCAATACAGAAAAGATATCTGAAAACGAATCGGTCCTAAAAGAAACGATTTCTGAATTACAAAAAGATTGTTTTGCCGATCGGAAAACAACAGGAACTCTATCTAATGTGTCCGGAACTACCATGAAAATTGGAGACCAATTTTATATAAACATCATGGAAACAAAAAGATACCATCCATGTAACATTCCGGAAGAGTTTAAAACGGAAAATCTGAATGTCACTTTTTCGGGAGAGATAAAAGAAATCTTTCCACACGAAAGACGTGCGGGCACGCCTTTCGTGTTGGATAAAATTTCTCTAAACTAGTTCTTAATTATTTGTGAGCTCAGTTGAAATCCGTCCTTTGTTTTTACTCTGATAAAATACATACCTGTATTTAAATCATTAGACTCTAATAAGATGGACATATATTCCTCTTGATCGTGGGTGTATGATTTATAAAAAACACGCTGACCTATGGCGTCATACATTTCCAATTCAAAGTCATCTTCAAGATGATTTAATTGGATAAGCAGCTCATCCTGAAATGGATTCGGATATGTGGTTATACTGGGATCGATTCGCTTGGTAAACCTGCATTGGACAGCATGGGATATAACGAAGGATCCGTCATAATCAACTTGCTTCAGTTTATAATAATTCATCCCTTCTGCAGGATGCCGATCTATTACATTGTAATTAACTTTCGATTGGCTATCCCCGAGGCTATTTACAGTGCCTATAGAAGTCCAATCCTCTAAATTGGTAGATTTTAAGATCTCGAAATATTCGTTGTTTGTTTCAGACAAAGTAACCCAGGACACGTCGATGTGCTTTTCGGTGCTTGTTGCTTTTAATTCAGACAGCACAACAGGAAGGGCAGGCTTAGTTATGGGTTGGATTTTATATGGCGTGTGCCAACTGGTCATTCCTACTCCCGTATGAATTACTCTAAAATAATTATATGCACCTGCGACATAGCTTCCACTCACTAGATTTATAGTTACGGCGGTTCCTCCTGAGGCAAAGGTCATGCTTACATCACCAGTGGTGGACATATCTGCATAATTTGCAGGACTTTGAAAGTAATCGATCTGACCAGATAAAGCAGGATGAGGGGTTAGATTTATACATATATCATCTAAGGTTCCTGCCGGTATGAAAAATCGAAACCAGTCTGGATCAGTACTGTTAGGCCCATCCGGAACATTTACACTTCTTAGCTGAGTTACGCCCACATATTCGTTTGCATTATCTAGATTTAAATCCCAAGCAAAAGCAGGATAATCTCCTTCATCTAAGGCGCGTACCACGACATTTACATCATCATCGACTGCCAAGTGATCGACGTCGGTTAATAAAGTATCGGTCATTCGATGAGCGACTCCGTCTGATGGTTCGGGAGTAGAACCTGAATAAATCCATTGTCTGTCTAAGTCGACGACAAGATCTCCACTGGTACCGACATCAGAAGTAATCCAGGTATATCGCAAGTTATGTGGTAAAGGCATAGAGGGATTGTCTTTGGTGCCATCCCATGCATTAGATGATCCGGCTTCATTAATGCCGACGATATTTGTATCATCTTCATCACCATCACAATTGACGTCGTGATTCCAATATCCCCATGGGTTATCTTCATCGCCTCCCCATAAATACGGTCCAGGGCAGGATTGAAACCAACCGCATTGAGCAGGGTCTACGGGATTAAAGGCATAACTCCATCGTAAATCTCGAGTAGCTTCCGAAGAAATGTCTGGTAATCCATCTCGATCACCATGCGTTAATTCTCCATCTTCATTTTTTATTGTCGGCCATGGATTTCCAAAAAAATTAGAACCTCGATGAGGAGTACTTGTTGTGATCATTTTTAAAATCTGGTGGCCATCTGCTTGATTTGGATTGACCCACCACATTGGATTTCCAGAAGAATTTGTTCGCTGAAGGTATTCTCTCGTTTCTAAGCCTCCCATACTATGTCCTACAACAATCACTTTATCCGCACTTGGATTAGCGGCCAGTACGCTTTCAATCATTTTCCCTAAAGCATAACCTTGTTTATAAATAGCCGATTCGTTACTGTCGTTGTCCAGAAGACTAGGAGATCCGCATCCATTGATTATTATTTGAGGATTGGACTCGTCTTCGTTCCAATAATTTTGAAAGTTCATAGAATAGACACAACCTGGGGCGAGCGTATTGGATTCATTATTAAAGAAGACTAAAACATCATCATCTGTTGTACCAGCGACTCCATCGTCGCCCCAAATGTTCGTTCCTGTATTTGCATTTAATACGGCATGGAAAATATCCGTTTGTCCACCCCAAATGCCTTGAAAATTGGAATCGTTATAAGACCCATCAAATGTTGAAGCACTTCCTGTATACCCGTGAAGAAAAATAATTGGGTAAGGACAGTCACAGTTTTGGGAATTAGAGAGTGTTACCGCCATGCACCAAATCAGTGCCACTTTAAGAATTTTCATAATTAGGATTTTGCGGTCCCTCAGGGTGATCTAAAAATACGGAATATCTAAACTTTTGAAAGAATAGATTGTTAAAATGTAAAGCGTTAATAAATGATAGTAATACTATCATTTTTAAATTAAATTACTATTTTTGACTCAAAATTGAAAGCCATGAAAATTACAATTCACAACAAGTTAAATCTACCTAACAAGTACGTTCGACTTTTAAAGTGGAGACTGTACAGGCTCCAAGAAAAATTCGAAAGTTTAAAAAGCGTAGAAATTTATTTGGACTCCGAAGGTCAAAGTAAAAAGGTTTTTATCGCCACAGTATCTTTAAAAACGAAATATCGAAGTTTTGTGATTAGAAACCAGGATACTGAACTCAATAAACTATGGAGTAAATCTTTCATGGATGCCCAACGCTACATTCGGAAATCCAAAGAGCGCTTGCTAAGCTTTAGACATAATCAAACTAAATCTATTATTTAATCCTTAAAGATTAACCATCATGAAAAACGTCCAACTAAAATTTTGGATATACACTTTCGCCTTATTAGGCTTGTGGTTTAGTATTATAAGTATAGAATCTTGCACTTGGAATGAGAATGGTCGCTTGACCAAAAAAATCACCGAACAAGAAATTCTCAATGCTCAAAAATCTTGGGAGACGAGTTTTTTGACGATATCAGGAGCCTTCAGATCTAAAATTGATGTCAAACCTGCTGCTGAATCATTTATATCGAAGCATTATGGTTTTGACGAAGGTGAGGTATTATTTAAGCCGACTACGGCGTATGAGGATCCTTTCCGAACAAATTTTGAAGGCGCTATGTCGTACTTCATTGGTAATAACCCAAACTTTCCAGCCGATGAGGGATTTGCTCTTCAAGACTGGGCGGATATTCATTGGATAAATGAGGGGATTATTAATAATCATTCAGACATCGCTACGGCCATGGGTAGTTATGTTTTTAAGAATAGAGATGGTGATGAGTTTCGTGCTGACTTCACCATGGTTTTTAAGAAAATGGAAGATGGCCAGATAAAACTTGTAGCACATAAATCGGCGGTACCCTATAAAAATTCCTAAGTAAGACGAAATGACAGCAATCCGAAGACTGCGTAAACTCCTTAAAATTGACCAAAGGGAGATAGGTCAAGTATATATTTATGCTTTGTTTAATGGCTTGGTAAATTTATCTCTGCCATTAGGTATTCAAGCAATTATAAACTTGATACAAGGAGGTGAGATGACAAGCTCATGGATCATACTTGTCTCATTTGTAATTGGTGGTATTGCCCTTTCGGGAATATTTCAGTTGCTGCAATTACGAATAGTAGAAAACTTAGCACAAAAGATATTTAGTCGTGCTTCTTTTGAATTTGCCTACAGAATGCCACGTATTAAACACAGTGCGTTTTATAATTACTACGGACCAGAATTAACAAATCGGTTTTTTGATACCTTAACTATACAAAAGGCTCTGCCCAAGTTACTCATTGATTTTTCCTTGTCTGCGTTTCAAATCCTGGTGGGTCTGTTCTTGTTGAGCCTTTATCACAGTTTCTTTATTTTTTTCAGTCTTGTTTTATTAGCGATTATTTATTTGATTTTTTCGTATTTGGGCCCGCCAGGATTACGCAGTTCGCTCAAAGAATCTAACTACAAATACAAAATCGCCTTTTGGTTAGAAGAAGTGGCGCGTACTAAGCTTAATTTTAAATTGAGCCCCGACTCAAAACTTACACTGGAGAGAAGTGATGAACTCGTGATGAATTATATTGATTCTCGTGAAAAGCATTTTAAAGTTCTGGTAACTCAGTTTTGGTATTTAATTGGTTTTAAAATATTAGTTGCGGCAGGTCTATTAATCACAGGAAGTATCCTCGTTTTTAACCAGGAAATGAACATAGGACAATTCGTGGCTGCGGAGATTATTATCATCATAATAATTGCTTCTGTGGAGAAGCTTATACAATCTCTCGAGTCCATTTATGACATCCTAACGGCTTTAGAAAAAATTGGGTATGTAACCGACATGCCTCTGGAGGAAGTGCAGGGTTTACAAATGAAAAAAACAGAATCAAAAGGATTTGACATACGATTAAATAATCTATGTTATCGACATCCAGATTCAGCGGTTAATACACTTTCGGATATTGACGTCCATATTCCTGAAGGCGGATCTCTTATAATTAAAGGCGTATCCAGTTCGGGAAAATCTACCCTAATAAAATTATTATCGGGGATTCTCGAACCAAGCAATGGATTAATTGCGATAAACGGTTTAAGCTATAATTCATTGGATAAAGATCAATTAAGATCTCAGATAGGTTTTGGTCTTAATCAAGGCGGGTTGTTTCAAGGTACGATTCTAGAAAACATCACTTTAAATCGAGCATCGGCGACTCCTGAAAATGTTCGTGATGCCTTAAGTTTGACACGTTTAGATCGTTTCGTCGCAAACAAACCCAAGGGTCTATTATCTAACATTGACCCTGAAGGTGCCCGTATTCCCAGAAATATTCAAGATCGTATATTGCTTGCACGAGTGATCGCCACAAAGCCAAAACTACTTATTTTAGAAAATCCATTGGAGCATGTTAATCACGATGAGAAAAAAGAAATCATCGAAAACATTTGTGATTCGAATATGACATGGTCCATTATTGTCACCTCCGTAGATAATACCTGGAGTGAATACATTGATCAATATATCGAATTAGAGAATGGACATATTCTGAAAACCAATTTAAAGTCTTAAGTCATGCTGAATATCAGTAAAGTACCAGTCACTGAGTTTATCAAGCCAGAGACTTTCAAATCATTTCAACAACTTGAAAGGCGCAAAGTGTCCAATGCACTGATAAAAATATTGTCTGTGTTAGCACTCGTCGCAGTCGTTAGTATGTTTCTCCCATGGACTCAAAACATCAGATCCAAGGGCTATGTGACTACCATGAATCCGTTTGATCGTCCTCAAGCAATCCAATCCGTCATCGATGGGCAAATCGTAAAGTGGTATTCCAAAGAAGGCGATTTCGTTTCTGCAGGAGATACCATCTTACAAATCAAAGAATCCAAAGACGAGTATCTCGATCCTGAAATTATAGATCGGACTCAAGGTCAATTTGATGCAAAATCTAATAGCTCTTTGGCTTACGCCAATAAGGTTAAGCAACTCCAAGAAATGTACAAAGCCACAGAAGAAAATAGAGCTTTATACTTACAAGAGAATACTCTAAAAATAGAACAAACGCGATTTAAAATTAATGCAGATAGCCTGGCGATTGTAGCGGCCACATTAAAATTTGAAAACGAATCGAAACAACTGGATCGATTAAAAAAGATGTACGATTCAGGGATTGAATCTTTAACTTCCTTGGAAAAGAAAAGATTTGCTTACGAGGAAAGTCGAGCCAAGCTCGTCTCTCTGAAAAATAAATTAGATGCCAACAGAACTGAACTCAAAAAGCTTCAGGTAGCCCAACAAAGCATTCGCGTAAGCTACGACGAAAAGTTAGCTAAAATTAAATCAGATGAGATGTCCGCTAAGTCCTCACAGTTTAAAGACTTAGGAGAAATGGACAAACTTCAGTCTAAGATAAATCAACTCGAAGTACGTAAACAGAGCCACTTTATTATATCGCCAGTCTCAGGTCTATTAACCAAAGCCGTCAGAAGTGGGGTTGGGGAATTTGTAAAATCTGGAGAAAATTTAATTACAATCGTACCAGACCGTTATGATCTTGGAGTTGAAATCTTCGTAAGACCAAGAGACATTCCTTTACTCGAAATTGGACAAGATGTCCGCATCCAATTTGATGGGTGGCCCGCGATTGTTTTTAGTGGTTGGCCGAACACGGCCTATGGAACTTTCCCTGGAATCGTGACTGCCATAGATCGTAATATCAGTGATAATGGAAAATATAGAATATTAATCGCTCCATCTAATGACGAAAAATCGTGGCCAGAGGATGTCATGATAGGCGGTGGGGCAGAAGCACTCATACTTCTTAAAGATGTACGAGTGTACTATGAATTATGGAGACAGTTAAATGGATTCCCTCCGGATTACTACAAAACTCAGGATAGCCAAGATGTTAAATCAAAAGCGCCTTTAAGAAAAATTAAGTAAATGAAATATTACTCAAGAAAACTAATAAAGCCAGGAGACCTTAATGCGAATAATACATTGTTTGGAGGGGCTTTATTAAGATGGATAGATGAAGAGGCAGGCATTTACGCGATGTCTAAATTGAATACTCAAAAGGTAGTCACACGATACATCAGTGAAATCAATTTTATTAATTCGGCACATCAAGGAGATGTTATTGAGATTGGATTAGAATTTCAAAAAATTGGGCGAACGAGCATTACTTTTGGATGTACGGTTAGAAATCTATTTAGTAAAAAAGAAATAATCACCATAGATCGTATTGTTTTTGTCAAAGTGGATGAGGATGAAAACGCAACTCCACATGGTGTCACCTTAGAAAAACTACAGAATTCATGAGAGTAGTATTATTCTTTTGTTTTTTCACTTTTAGTCTAAGCGCTCAGATGGATTCTGTGCTTACTATACAGGAATTGGTCAAGCTAGTTAAAGAGCAACATCCTGTATCGATGCAGAATACCTTAAGACAGAAATCCGCCGACTTAAAATTAGATGCGGCACAAGGGGCTTTCGACCCTAAACTGGAGTCTAACTTTAATGGTAAAAATTTTGATGATAAAAACTACTTCCAAATCTTTGATGCAGGCTTAACTGTGCCCACTAAGTTTGGACCACGAATTGTCGCTGATTACTCAAGGAACACAGGGGATTTTCTCAATCCCGAAAACTTTCTTCCTGATAATGGATTGGCCAGTGCAGGAATAGAATTGCCGCTTTTGCAAGGTTTACTTATGGATACTAACCGAGCAAAATTGGCGAAAGCCAAAATAGACAGGGAAGCCATTTCGCAAGTCAATCAATTAACCGAAAACGCCCTACTCATTGAGGCTTTATCAGAGTATTTAAAGTGGTCCAGAGATTTTGAAATTTTCGAACTCATTCGTCAAAATACTTTCCTAGCACAGAATAGATTATCCTTCGTCAGAATTGGTTTCGAGCAAGGGGATCGTCCAGCTATGGATACTATTGAAATATCGGTCAACTTAAAAAAAAGAAAAAGCAAGTTAGCGACACAACAAGCAAAAGTGTCTGGTCAGTCCCAAAAAATGTTGAATTTCATCTGGTCTCAACAGGTCAATGAATCAAATCAATTACTTCCTCAAAAACTCGATGTCTCCTGGTTTAATTCGGATTCTATTTTAGTAACGAGTCTGTGGGAAGACATGGTTCAGAGACATCCTAAAACGCAGCAGCTTAATTTTAAATTAGAGCAATTGGATATAGATCGAAGTTTGGCCAAAGAGTTTTTAAAACCTAAACTCGATTTAAAATACAATCCGCTCATCTCAGCTTCACAGGATGATTTAGTAATTGCGACAGATCAGGCCAAATACGGTGTGTCTTTTTCGATGCCAATCTTTTTACGGAAGGGTAGAGCAGAAAACCAACTCGTCAAGATTCAGCAAGAAGATACTTTTTTGGAAATGCAAAAAATTACAAGAGATTTAGAAACCAAACTTACCGCTTTTTATGTCGCACAAGGTGATTTGATTAATGCCATTAATCAAAAAGAGGAGGCCATAAGTTTTGCAGAGCAGTTAGTGAGTCTTGAGACGGAAAAATTCGAACTAGGAGAATCCAGTTTGTTTGTACTTAATTCACGTGAGACAAATCTTTTGAGTTTACAGATGGAGCGTGTTTATTTGGTATACGAACTATTAAGTTGGAAAATGTTTACTCTACTTTCTTTAAATCAAAAGCTAACATAATTTTTATTCTGTTTTCGAACATTTATTAAGGACGTTTAGTCTTAGTTGTATTATGACATATAAAAGAACATTTATACTTAAAGAAAGACTTGGTAAAATTCATAAAAAGTTATTGCCTCTTTCTCAACGCATACGACTACGAAAAATCCGAAGAAAAAATAATAAAATATGACAGCAAGAATTAAAATTATGAGTGTAACAGGTAAGTGGGTTAATTTTAGATATGAAGTGTCTAATGCGCGCTCCAGAATATCAAAGACGCATTTAACACAGTTAAGAGAATCTGGTAAAGTGGCTATTATAAACCCTAATAAATTAATTGAATAATACTATCTGTAGATGTTAAGTAACTCTAAGAAACATAGGTTTACAAGATTAGTAATAAAGGGTTATTTTATCCTTGTACTCTTATGTTTTTTGGTGTTATCACTTCCTTTTGTGCAAAATGTCAATATTAGTTGGTTTGATACTTTGTTTCAATCTTTTAGCATAGTCAGTACGACGGGGTTAAGCGTAACTGATATAGGCTCGACCTATAATATATGGGGCCAGATGGCCATACTATTGTTTATACAATTAGGTGGAATTGGGTACATGGCTATTGGCTCACTACTAGTTCTAAAGCATCGTAAAAAATTATCTTCGGTGTCTGCAAATTTGCTAAAGTTGGAATTTTCTCTGCCGAGCAAATACCCATTACGCCATTTTATCTCTACTATAATATTTTATACGATCATCTTGGAAAGCATCGGGGCATTTCTTCTATACAAACAATTTCTTAAAGAGGGAATTGAAAATCCACTTTGGAATGGCATATTTATATCTATTTCTTCATTTTGTACTGCAGGATTTAGTTTGTTTCCTAATAGTCTAATGGATTTTGGAACGAATTGGGAAATCATGACAGTAGTGAGTGTTTTATCTTTATTGGGGGCTATTGGGTTTATTGTAGTATCTGATGTTTCGCTAACTATGTATCAGAAGCGAAGAAAGATGACTTTGACATCTAAAATCATTTGTTTGTCAACTTTCACGATAGTCTTTTTGTCTTTGATCATGCTTTGGTTATCAGAACATTGTCCAGAAAATAGTTTTAGTAGCTTGATGTTTCAAATAATAATGGCTCACTCTACAGCTGGATTCAATTCAGTAGAAATAAGTGGACTTTACTCTTCGTCGATTTTTACTCTCATTGTATTAATGGTAATTGGTGCTTCCCCCTCAGGTACTGGAGGTGGACTTAAAACAACCACCGCTACTGCTGTTTACGCTGTTTTAAGGTCTGCATTAAAACGCTCAAAACGAGTTATGTTTTTCAATAAAGAAGTCCCTTTAAAATCGATTAAGTTAAGTCTAAGTTCAATAGCCCTATATTTTATATTTCTGTTCTTTGGTGTTTGGGCTCTCTTACTCATTGAAAAAGATAATTTCACATTGATGGAAATTCTTTATGAGTGTTCTTCTGCATTAAGTACTGTAGGAATGAGCTTAGGTATGACGAACATGTTGTCCCCATTGAGTAAACTGGTAATATGTATTCTTATGTTCATCGGAAGAATAGGGGTGATTACGATTGGTTTGAGCATTTTTAATGATGCTGAATTATTAAGGAAGACACCTCAGCAGGAAGAAATATTGGTCTGAAAACTTACGAATTATTATACCTGTGAAGTGGGTTGTTAATTATTTAGTAGATGATTAATTATATAATAAGTAATATTTAGGACTTATAAAGCACATCTTTAAATGACCTAGTCATCAATAAATCATCTGTCCATCGGTTACAAAACTAAATCCACTATCCCCATTCTCACCAATCATTATACTTTGTATAATAGGAATGACCGCGTCGTTTTTTGAAAAATATTCAACTACAAAATTAGCACCATGACCACCAGTATCATCGTCACGATCAATTACGTAATTGACAGTGGACATGGCTTTAACCTCAATGGTGTTTTCTATAAAACTATTTACCTTTTTTCCGTTGGTGTCGTAATAATCTATTACCGTTACATACATAGAAGATTCTTTGCTTGTATTTCTTATGCTCAAAGTAGCGGCAAGTAAAGATTTCTGATTGATTTTATTCACATAGATATCAGAATAAATCGGCACGTAAACATAATGAATACTATCAGAATTTTCTTGTGTCACTATAGTTTCATGGGTTTTCAAAACATCCTGACCCTTGCTATTTTCATTTGGGTTAGGTGTTGAACAATAGACGACAGATAGGATAGCTATTGTAAAAAGAGATATATGTAATTTATTAAGCACGATAAACCTTTAATTGTTCACGCAATATACGACGTGCTGTATTAATTCTACTTTTTATTGTACCAATTGGGCAGTCCATTGTTTTACTAATTTCATCGTAAGAATAACCATGAATTCTCATTTTAAATGGCCTACTAAATTTTTGGTCTAAGTTGTTAAGCTTTTTGTTGATATGATTAAGTATCAAGTGACTTTCACCCCTATTACTACTTTGTACGCTAGACATCCAATTGTATTGATTTTTGACACCCTGACGAAGCTCTAATCTTCGTTTAATACGCTGGTAATGGGTAACAAAGGTATTATAAATCACTTTTTTAGCTAAAGCTTTAAATTGAATCACTTTATCTTTTCCTTTATAATTCTTGTAAATTTTGTAGAGAGATTCTTGAACCAAGTCAGCGGCGTCGTCACTGTCTTTTGTAAAGTGATATGAAAATTTTAATAAGTCTTGATAGTTTGAGGTTACGAAGGATTTAAATTGTTTTTCTGTCATATAAATAAAACATGTTAATGATCAAAAAGGTTCACTTAAATTGTTGAAAATCAATTGTTTATTTAAAAATCTGTAAATGAGTCAAGATCAATCGAATCTTCTTTCAATTTAGTGGCTATTTCGACTCTAAAATCTCCGCTTAATTGTTCTCGGAATGTCACAAGTACATTATTTAAGCTCCAGAATCTTAAAGTTTGGTAGTCATTAATAAATTGATCAGAATGCATTCCCAATCTCGCATAGAGTAAGTCTTCCATGCTTTCATTCTGCGAGACATTACTCTCTAAGACTACTTTATTAAATTGATTTTTCGAATTGAATTCATAAAAAATGTTTTCTAATTCTACGGGGCCTACACTTAAGTCATCATCCTTTATGGTATACAATTTCTTATCGTTTTTCTTTTTGAGCAAGATTAACTCGACTGGACTTTGCTTAAATTCTTCGATAGTCTCTCCGAAATTCCAATCCCTAAAATTTGTGATGTCTTTAATCTCTTTCTGAGCTAATATCGGTGCACTTCCAATTGAAAATAGTAGAAAGAAGTGGATTAGTATTGAGGTATATTTCATGATATGTGTTTTTGTTGTGAATAAATTTCCATGGTAGGGTAAGGGATGTTAATGTTGTTGTCATCGAGACATTTTTTAATCCGCATCATAGCTATGCTCTTTGCCTCGAGCACGCTTAATTTACGCTGAGCTTCTACCCAAAATCTGACTAGGAATTGAATGTCACTGTTACCAAAGTTTGTGAAGAAAAATTCTACCTTGCTCTCTCTGTATTCGGGAAATTCCTCTTTAATTGTTTTTTCAACTACTTGTTTAACTCGAGTCAAATCAGAATTATAAGAGACGCCACATTCTAAAGAGACACGAATTTGTGTGGTTAGACCATAATTTTTGAAAGGATTATCTAGAATTAATTTATTTGGGATAATGACAATGTTATTATCGACTTCTCTTAAACGTACAAATCTTAAATCAATGGCTTCGACGACTCCGGAATAACCATTGGTTTCGACATAGTCACCCACATTCATAATATCTTTTACAGCTAAGAATATTCCAGAGAAAGTATTAGATAGAGTGCCCTGTAGGGCAAGACCCACTGCTAAACCTGCGACTCCAGCTCCTGTTAGAATGCTTTTGAAAGCGTTGTCTAAATCAAGAATATTCAGAGAGATAAAAATTCCTAATGTAATGATCAGAAAAGATGAAACACTAGCGATGAGCGATCTAATTGAGTCTTGTGCAATTTGATTTTTGAGTCGTTTTTGAAGTGTGTGACTTACTTTGATCGAGATGTAGTACGTTATCCCGAATACAATCAAAGCCACAGCTAGTTTAGGTAAGTATTGAAGAGTTAGAGTTCACCAGTCACTTAAAGTTTTCGCGAGTATATGAATAGATTCCTGCATATTAATGAGAATGATTTAATTGGAAACCAGCTTTTCTTTCCCCTTTCCAAGCGGTAAGTTTCCAGCTGTTTTTTTCTAGTTTAAAAAGAATTGAAGTTAACATATCAGAGGTTCCATAATCTCGATATTGATCGCTCAGATCTATAGTTTGTCGAATGTCTTGAATTAAAATCTTGTGATTTTCTAAAATGACATCCACCATTTTATAGTCTTTCAATTGATCCTGAGATTCAAGTACTTTGGAATTGATCAAGTACTCAGTCAAACTACCAAACGGCTTTTCACCGATTGTCTGTATGCGTTCAGCGAGTTCATCAATAGTGCTCTGAGCATGATTGTATAGCTTTTCAAATATTGCATGAATGTCAAAAAAACTACTTCCTTTTATATGCCAGTGGAAACTTCTTAAATTTTGATAATAAATGTGATAGGACGACAAAAGTAAGTTTAGTTGATTGCCTACGTCTTTTACTTTGTCGTTTGAAATATTTAAATAATTCATTTTAATTATTTTAAGTTATATAATAAAGCATGGACGTTCTATCTGATGTAATAACGCCATGGTATTGGTTTTGAAAATGCGTTCAAAAATGTTTCGATTGAAATTCATGAGGGCAAACCAGGTTTTGTCATATTCATTCATTTCTGAAATTATTTTTTCGGGGTCATTTATATATTTGGTCTTGGAGTTGTTTTTTAATGAAAATTCTTGTTCACTTCCGTGAACGAAATATTCTAATGATGCGTCGAGGGGTGTTGAAATGTTCTCCATGGTTTTTACATCAGCTTTTGTTAGTGGTCCGTTTATAAGAGTGACAATCCTGTTCGGCCTACTTAAATTAATTTCTTCTTGAACTATTAAGCACGGAGAATTTAAATCTTTAGCAAGACGCGTTACTTTGTTATCAAACCATTTACTTTTTGCACTGGAATTGACAATTGCACAATAGTTCTTGTGACCAATCTGATCAATCGTTCTCGCGGTGATATTACCTTTCACAATTCTTGTTTTTACATGATTATTTCCCCGATTATTAAAAACATCATCCAATTTCCTTTTACGATAAAATCCAGTTTTAAATTCAAAGATTTTAGAATTGTGAATTGGTTTATTCTGTATTAAACTAGGTGTTGAAGCGATGGCAATTCTTGGTGAACTCGTAGTTATATTAACAGAAAGCTGAGTCCATGAAGCCATCTTCAGAATAAAATCAGAGTACCATTTATCTATTTGATTAACATCATTTATTATCGCTACTATTTGCTTTCTCATTCTCTTTTACTACTAAGAGTCTGCAACTAGCCATAAAGTTCGATTTCCGATAAAATTAGAATTTCTTTTCGAAGCAAAATGTCAATAAAGAGGCGCAAGGCACAGCCAAGAATATTCCAATCAATCCCCACAGCTGTCCTAAAAAAAGAAGTGAAATTATAATTGTCAAAGGGCTAACATTTAGTTGTTTTGCCATAATCTTTGGGGAAATCACATTACCCTCAAAAAACTGAATTAAAGCATACCCGATTAATATTTTCACGAATATATCAGGATTATCCATACTAATACCAGCATAACACAATGGAAGTAAAATTCCGATAAATGAACCGATATATGGTATGAAAGCAAATAAGCCCACAACTGCTCCCCATAACAAAGCTCTATCAAGTCCAACAAAAAGAAAAAGAATACTACTCAAGCTCCCTATTGTAACCATGACTAATAAAGTTGATTTAATGTATGTATTGAAAATAGTTGGTAATTCTTTTTCTAATATTTCTAATCGTTCATTTTCTCCTGCAGTCCATTGAGTTATTTTTTTTCTTAGATGAGGATATTCTTTAAACATAAAAAAGCTCATAACCAGGGCTAACATTACGAGCATGAGAATATTACTGGCATCTACAAAAATAGTTTCGAATAAATAGACAAGTAATTTTTGCGATGCTTCGATTGAAGATGAAATAATATTTTCTTGTTCTTTTGTTGATATGTT
>JAHDBE010000267.1 GCA_020630555.1 Saprospiraceae bacterium | reverse complement strand
AAAAACAGTGTCATTACCGAATGGAACACATTTTATTATAGGCGAACTTGAGGAGTTGCACATTCAGGACCTTGGTCTTTCCTCAGACGGGCAACTAGATTTGGAGAAACTAAACATGACGGGGGTATCTGGATTGAATCGATATTATTCTTTGACGAAAGTCGCCGAACACCCTTACGCCAGAGTAAACGAATTAGCACAATGCTAAAAATGAAAGCCGTTAAAAAATCAAATCTCCCAGAGAAAATATGTGTCGTGTGCAAGCGACCCTTTAGTTGGAGAAAAAAATGGGAACGAGATTGGGATCAGGTTAAATATTGTAGTGAGAGATGTCGACGATCCAATAAAAAAGAAAAACTATGAAAACTGCCGCCCTCATATTTCCGCATCAGTTATTTGAAAATACAGATCATTTAAAAAATTGTGATCAAGTATTTTTAATCGAAGAGTATTTATTTTTTAAACAATATAGCTTTCACAAAGAGAAGATTCGGTTTCATCGTTCGACGATGCAGTATTATAAAGATCATCTTGAGGGACTGGATTTTCCTTTGACTTACGTCAATGCTTATGAAGCGCTATCCGATGTTAGAGAATTAGTAAGCTATTTAAATTCGCAGGGCTTTACTGACTTACGATGTATTGATCCATGTGACAATTGGCTTGAAAAACGAATTCACTCATCCGTCTCTAGATTTAATTTCGAATTAGAAACTTTGGAGTCTCCACTGTATTTGAATAGCCGTGAGAAGATTGATCATTATTTTAAAAAGGATCGGAAACGTGCATTTCATCATGATTTTTACAAACAACAAAGAACTACTTTGGACATCCTTATGCGGGAAGATGGGCAACCACTTGGTGGGCAATGGAGTTTTGATGCAGACAATCGAAAAAAGTATCCACGCAACACAACCCCTCCTCCGATCCAATATCCAGATTCTGATAAATATTTCGAAGAGGCTACCGGCTATGTGGATAAATATTTTTCAGACAACTTGGGTGAGCTAAGCCATTTTAAACGCTACCCCTCCAACTTTGACGAAAGTCTAATCTGGCTTAACCAATTTTTGAAAGAACGATTTTTACACTTTGGCACCTATGAAGATGCGATGCTTAAAGATCATGATATTTTACATCACAGTGTTTTGACTCCGATGCTCAATGTAGGCATGTTGACACCAAATCAGATTGTGAGTCGTGTTTTACAATTTGCCAATGAGGAAGATATCCCTTTAAATTCTGTGGAGGGATTTGTTAGGCAAGTTATTGGTTGGCGCGAATTTATCCGGGGCGTATATGTATGGAAGGGTTCGGAAGAACGAACAAAAAACTTCTGGGGATTTTCGCGAAAAATTCCACCGTCTTTCTACGACGGCACAACGGGTATTGATCCTGTGGATAATGTGATCAAACGTGTATTAAAAACTGGGTATTGTCATCACATTGAGCGGCTTATGATCTTAGGCAATTTTATGCTCTTATGCGAATTTGATCCGGACGAAGTGTATCGATGGTTTATGGAATTATTTATAGATGCTTATGATTGGGTTATGGTACCTAATGTGTATGGTATGAGCCAATTTGCAGATGGTGGCATGATGTCGACCAAACCCTATATCAGTGGAAGCAATTACGTTAAGAAAATGAGCGATTACAAAAAGGGTGAATGGGAAGGCATATGGAATGATCTGTTTTGGCGGTTTCTTTGGGTGCATCAAGAGTTCTTTCGAAAAAATCCTCGCATGGGTATGTTACTACGTCGTATGGAAAAAATGGAGTTAAAAGAGCGTGATGCTCAACTAGCTAGAGCAGAAAGTTATTTACAGCGGATCTCCTAATCAATCCTACCCTCTTATTGCCGTTAATTCAAAACACGAATTAATCCATAATCCCAAGAACAGTCATTGGTTAGAAACAAATCTGGATGGCCTGGGATGGCAAAATTGGTGCATCCGTCATAAATTAAATTCTTATTCCCATCGATTAAATTCCAATGGGGTAATACCGTCGGTTCACGCGAGTCAACTCGCCATAAATCTGTAGGATTCATGATTTGGCGTGCTTCTTCTGACATATGCTTTCTTATCAGATAATGCATTAGACGATTTTTTTCATTTTGCACTCTAGCCCATGAACCTAAATAAAACTTATAAGAGAAGATTAATTCACCATGTGAGGTATATACCTCTTCGTGTTTACTGTCACGGTTAATAATAACCAGCACCTCATCATTAAGCATGGTGGACCGACAAGTCACTGCTTTTGTCTTAGACCATTCAGGAGTTATAATTTTGCCTGAACTATTTATTATGGACCACAAGCCATCTTCTTCAACCGCGTATAGATCTTTTCCTAGGTGTTTCAAAACGTCGAAGCTTTTATTTAAATAAATCATCGTATCCAAATTTTCATCTAACATGAAAGACTCGTTTTCTGTTATAAAACTTCCTTTCCGATAAAATAGGCCTATGGTCTCGACGTCCTTGTACACTTTCTTCTCTATCCTTTTTCCTTTATCATTTACTATAATGAACTTTCCGTAATCGGCTTTAACGACATATTTATTCTCACCCAAATAAGTTATTTCTAGACATTTATATTTTAGTTTTCTAAATTTCCCCTTATTGAAAGAATAGTATTTTCCATTTCTTTTCTTTACGATAAGTAAATCTTTTTTTGAGTAAATCGATTCTATATCTTTTAATTTTTTCTCGGACAGTTTTTTTAGATTAAGATCAAAGATTTCGACATGCCCCTTCCAGTCATCATCTAACCAAGAGCGATATAAGTACTTCGAATTTTCAATTCTCATGTCATTCGGAGTTTCTATAGAAAGTTCATTTTCGAAATTATAGTAATAACAGGTATCGTTTTTCATATAAGAGCAGTACACGGGATTTTCAAACCGCCATATTTGACTGTTTTCTCTGATAAGCTTAATAGTCCCGTCATGAAAATTACCCACGAAGAGATCGTCCGCGTGTACAAAAAGTATTAGGTGACCTTGGATTTTAAAATCACCAAATTCATCAGGAAAATCAGGAATAAAACTTGGAGTATATAAAGTGTCCTCTAGTGTTTCGATTAAAAATGCCGTATCGCGCTTTGAGATAAAATAATCGTAATCACAATGAACTGATTTCATTCTATAGAGGCAGTTGAAATTTGTCCGAACGAGTTCACCCTCAGTATTAATCGTATAACACTCATTCCCTTTGTTAAAGTAGACCTCATCTCCGTAAAATGTCGGAAAATATTTATTTTCCAAAATTACTTCTACCTTCTGAGCAGGCATGAACGTGGAATAAAAACACAGGCAAATAAAAAAGAAAAAATTCTTCATGAGATTAGAGTGAAAGAGCAAAGGCCTAAAATATCCAAAAACTAATTTACGTATCTGGTCACAATGAAATTACTTATTTGAAAGCAAAAGAATCTGGTATAGATTTCCAACTCAACACTGAATCAGACAAGACGAATAATTTTTTTTTGATTAGATCGTAATCCGAAGTTCTATTTTCTCGGTATATAATATAAAAGCGCATGAAAAACATCTTATTTACCTTGTTACTACTATTTGTATTGTATTCAGAAACCACAGCACAAACTGATATCCTATTAGATCCTCGTCAAAGCATGTTAATGACCGGAAAAGGACCAGGTCAAGATGCAACAATCAACCCTTATGATGGCGAAGATTGTATTGCGATTGTACAAAACATTGGTGAAGGAAAATTTTCTATTCGAATTGAACAAAAAGGTAAACGGATACAAATTATACCCGTTGAAAAAAACGAAACCAAAAGACTAAAATTCCTAAAAGATTACGAATTATATCTTGATACCGATTCTAAAAAACTGGTGAAAGCACGTGTCGATTATGAGCCCATTGAAGAGTAAACAAGGGTAAAATCTTTATATAAATAGAGTTATAAAAAAGTGATTTCTGAGGAATTTAGGGCGTGGCCACATTAAAAGCTATTTAAATAGCTTATTTGTTAATATCCTAAAA
>JAHDBE010000266.1 GCA_020630555.1 Saprospiraceae bacterium | reverse complement strand
TTCTTTTCATCAATGGAAAAGAAGAGAACACAACTTATAGCAAACTCTTAAACCTAGGTCTTTTCAATTTAATCTCGCCTAGTCGTTCTTTTTTAGATGCCTCAAATGCACTATAATTTCCTTCAAAAAAGACTTGTTTTCCATCGTCTTCAAAAGATAAAATATGCGTGGCAAGGCGATCAATAAACCAACGGTCGTGAGATACAAGTAAAACACATCCAGCAAAATTCTCAATCGCCTCTTCTAAAGCTCTTAGCGTATTCACATCGATATCATTTGTTGGCTCATCAAGAAGTAATACGTTTCCTCCTTCTTTTAATGTAATGGCTAAATGCAATCGATTTCTTTCTCCACCAGAAAGGACGCCTACTTTCTTTTGTTGGTCAGATCCTGCAAAATTAAATCGACTTAAATAAGCACGTGCATTGACTTCTTTATTACCAATTTGTATGAAGTCATTTCCTTTGCTAACTACTTCATAAATAGTCTTTTCAGGAATGAGATCTTCGTGTGCCTGATCGACATAAGCTATCTGAACTGTCTCTCCAATGGTAATGTCCCCACTATCGGGTGTTTCTTGACCCATGATCATTCTGAATAGGGTGGACTTACCGACACCATTTGGACCTATAATACCAACAATGGCATTTTTAGGAATGCTCATGTCTAGACCATCAATTAAAAGTCGATTGTCAAATGCCTTAGTTAAGTTTTTGGTATCAATAACCACATCCCCTAATCTTGGTCCAGGTGGTATGTATAATTCTAATTTTGCTTCTTTTTCTTTGACCTCGGCATTACTCAGAGTTTCATAAGCATTAAGACGAGCCTTTCCTTTGGCTTGTCGTGCTTTTTGAGCCATTCTTGTCCATTCTAATTCACGCTTAAGTATCTTTTGGCGTTTAGATTCTTCTTTTTCTTCTTGTGCAAGACGATTGGCTTTTTGTTCGAGCCAACTACTATAGTTTCCTTCCCAAGGAATACCCTCTCCTCGATCTAATTCTAAGATCCAGCCTGCCACATTATCTAAGAAATAACGGTCGTGCGTGACAGCGATAACCGTTCCTGGGAAATTCTGTAAAAACTGCTCTAACCAATGCACACTTTCTGCATCCAAATGGTTAGTCGGCTCATCCAGTAGTAGAATGTCTGGTTTTGATAATAAAAGTCTACATAGAGCGACTCTTCTTCTTTCACCACCAGAAAGTACTTCTACCTTAGCATCATCTGGAGGACAACGAAGCGAATCCATCGCGACTTCTAAAGTATGGTCGAGTTCCCAAGCATTGTACAAATCCATCTTTTCCATGAGTTCGCCCTGCTCTTCCAATAGTTTGTTCATTTCATCGTCAGACATAGGCTCGGCAAATTTTGCGTTTACAGCCTCATAAGCTTGTACGACGTCAACGATATGTTGGACGCCTTCTTGGACAACTTCTTTTACTGTTTTTTCAGGATCCAATTCTGGCTCTTGGGCCAAATATCCAATTTTGTATTCTTTATCAAAGGTTACTTTGCCTTGATAATTGGTATCTAATCCTGCAATGATTTTTAAAAGACTGGACTTACCAGAACCATTAAGACCTAAAACACCGATTTTGGCTCCATAGTAAAAAGAGAGCCATATATTTTTTAGCACTTGTTTACTTGGGGGGTAGACTTTGGATACCCCTTCCATAGCAAAAATCACTTTGTTATCTGACATACAATTTTATTTAGGGCTGCAAGATAAAAGGAAATGAGTATCACAACAAATAGCTGTAATTCAAATGGTCTTTGAAAGTACATTTAGCTAAACGACCGCTGATTTTCTGTATTATTGAAATTCAGTTATGACAGATATTCGAAAAATAGAGTACCAAAACAAGAACAAGGCAGGGTCACATTTTGACCTTGTTTATTATTCGGATATTCTGAAAAGTAAACCGACGGATCATGATCAATTTGAGCATCACAAATTGTCATTTTACGTCCTTAGTCTGTTTGTTCGAAATTCGGGAAAATACAATGTGAATTTTCAAGATTATACCGTCAATAAAGGGACAGTTTTTACTCTTCGAGAAGGGGCGGTACATAGGTTTTATGAAAATGATTTAGAAGCATATTTTCTAGTTTTTACGGAAGAGTTCTTAACTAAGGATCTGTCTAAATCTGAGTCTTCTAAGGTTTTACTTTTATTTAATGAATTACTGGCTTCTCCTAAAATGCAACTTTCGACTACCGCGTACGAGGAGGCCTTAAATTTGACGAAAGTCATAGAAAAAGAATACTTTTTGGTGAATGACGAACATTCTTCCTTTGTGATCAGAAACTGTTTGTTGGCCCTTTTTACTATGTTATTAAGAACGAAGTTGAGAGAAAATAACTTCTTTAATGAAAACAAATACTTGAATCGTTTTCTTGAATTTCAAATGCTTGTAGAAAGATATTGTTTTGAAAATCGAAAAGTACAGTTCTATGCTAAAAAGATGGGTGTTAGTTCGAAGACTCTGAATACCGTCACACAAAATATACTTCACCGACCGGCGAAGCAATTTATAAATGACACCCTAATTAGTCTTATCAAAAGACGAATTATAAGTTCGCCTAAATCTTTAACAGATATTTCGTACGAAGTGGGTTTTGACGAGCCGACCAATTTCTTCAAATATTTTGCTAAATATGCTGGAATCACTGCACAGAGATTTAGAGAGACTTAACTTTTCATATGGCTTAATTTCCCGTTTTTACCCTGTTTGTGACTTCTTTTACCTCGTTTCATTTTTTCATCAGGACTAATTTTGTCGAGTCTCTTTTGAGGCTTTATTTCTTGACTAACCACTATTTGATGAAACACCTATCCATTTTTGCATTATTCCTTGTAATGTTCAGCATTGGATGCTTTACGCAAAAGGACTTATCTAATTCGAAAGAAGTTATGAAGAACAAAGAATCGATCAATTTATTTTATAATCAAGCTTTAACGGTAAATACCATTACTCGACCTTCTAAGGTTTTAGCACCATTGTTCGCTGAAGGTTATAAATCCTATAATTCAGTAGATTCAAAAAGTGCGGATCAACTTATGGGTCAATTAGAATTTTTTTGGAAGTTAATTCCTGATTTAAAATGGGGTATTGAAGAAATTATTAACGAGGGAGATACTTATGTTGTGAGAAGTAAGGCGACAGGAACACCGAATGGGGATTTTATGGGTTTGCCTACAGATGGAACAAAGTCTTTTTCTATAACAACAATTGATGTCCATAAAATGATGGACGGAAAATTTGTAAGTACTCATCATGTGGAAGATTGGGCGACGGCTATGCAACAACTTAAACCAGCACCCACTGAAAAGAAAACTGCGATGGATATTGCTAATGCATTTATGGAGGCTATGGGTAAAGGAGACATGGAAACAATGACTGGATTAATGCATGACGATATGGTATGGCAAAATGCGGGAGACAAGTCGCTACCCTGGATTGGTCCTTGGCACGGGAAAAAGACAATTCTAGAAGACTTTTTGCCAAAGTTTGGTGCTGGGTTTAAAACAACAAAATGGGAACCCAACGACGCATTATCTACAGATGACACGGCAGCTTATTTTGGTCGCATGAAAGGCATTTTAACTAATTCAAATTTAGAAACAGATGAATTTGATTACGCACTTCGCGTTAAGGTAAAAGACGGCAAAGTTATTTTATGGAACTGGTTTGAGGATAGCTACGAGTTCTCACAGAAATTTCATGGAAAGAAATAGTTCGAAATAAAATGTTCACAGAAAATTTTAAGCCAACTGATATTTGTCAGTTGGCTTTTTTATGTTTAGTTAAACCTTGTAAATTCAATCTATCCATTTAAACAATAAGTCATTATGAAAGAGATCCAATTAGTTGAATTTAACGCATTAGAAAACAGAAAACCCTACGGTACTCAAATGCTCGGATTAGACCTTGTGGTCATAAAGTATGAATCGAATGTTTCGGTTTTATATGGTCGATGTTTACACAGAGGTGCTTTAATGGCTGATGGTCGTATAGAAGGCGATAA
>JAHDBE010000265.1 GCA_020630555.1 Saprospiraceae bacterium | reverse complement strand
TAAACGACCAAACAGGACCAAAATATTGTATTCAATCAACCATGGACCTAAAAGAAGTATTAAAAATCTTATTTAATGTAGGAATCTACAGAATTTTGGTAGAGGGAGGAACACATGTTATTGAATCATTCATTAAAGGAAATCTTTGGGATGAATGCTATTTTATAAAATCGAATACTCGATTAAATGAAGGGACAAGAGGGCCTCTGATTAAGGGAGATTTAATTCGAAAATGGCAGATTTCAACCGATAAGATTTACCACATATTTCCTAATAGTGTTAAAAACAGTTAAGATTTAATTAAATGGTTATCTCTAGAAACTGAGCTTCTTGTTTAAGTAGTTTCTATATCGTTATTTTGTCTTATCTGAAATTGCAGAATCTGGATGTTAGAATCGAAAAAGATAATTAGTGTATTTGTTCTGTTTTCTTTTGTATTGAGCATGTCTTTCGCTCAGGAGAAAATTCGTTGGAGGAGTTGGGATGAGGTTGCCTCATTGGCGGAAGCCAATCCTAAAAAGGTAATCATCGATGTATATACGGATTGGTGTAAAGTGTGTAAAAAAATGGATCACTATACGTACGAGTCTCCTCAAGTGGTTGCCTATATTAATGATAACTTTTACGCTGTTAAATTAGATGCTGAAATGTCTGAGGACATCGTTTTTCGAGGCAAAACATATGAGTATGTAGGTAGTAAAAACCGTGGATATCATGAATTTGCTGCTTTTATTCTTGGTGGTAATTTGAGGTTTCCTACCACTGTATTTATGAATGAAGCTTTAGAAGTTATACAACCTCTTCCAGGTTACCTTGATACCGAAACCATGAGTATGATCTTATCGTATTTCGCCGAAGATCACTACAAAACCACTATGTGGAAAAGGTATGCTACGACTTACAAGACCCGTAAAATGTCTGCCCAGCCGGTACGTAATAAGAACTAGCTATTGCTTATTCCATTTGTTGATTCTGTCTCTAAATCGCTTATTGTCAAATACCCATTTACCAATACCTTTTTTGGATTCTATTTCTTCCTCTTGTTTATCGTCATAAAAATCCTTAAAGAAATCTAACTGAGTTAACTCCTCAATCCGGTTAATACTGACTTGGTATTCTGTTAGTTGTCGATCGCTACGTTTATTCGGAATAATAAAGGCCACGCATTCATCCTTTTTAGGATCTAATATAATTTTGTAAAATTCATTTGGGACAGTGACTCTATTCTTACCTATTTTCTTATCTAAATGATCGTTTAATATAGGTCCGGTAATTACAATAACCTTATCTCGTGTATAGGCCCAATCTCTGACATTTTCCTCGAGCTCTCTCCAAATACCTCCATTGAAATTTCTTAATTGAGGACTCATGTTACTCATATAAAAAGATTCCCTCATGGCAGTTTCAGAAAAAGCCATATCTCCTGCTGGCGCTAAATGACCTCGACTGTAACCGCTATTTGAATAGTCTTTATGATGAGCACTTTTACTACTAACTAATGGATCTGTGTTAAATCTATCATGTCTATCCACATTAGGCGCCTGAAGACTCGATTTGGTTAATTCATAAGCCACCCATTCCGCCTGTTCATGCTTCTCTATATAAGACAAATTAAAGTATGTGTGTGAAACAAACTCTCCATTTCCTCCATCTGGTAGATAATAAAGATCCGCTTTTGTTGCTTTTTGGCTTTCGCCAATGGATATCTGGCCAAGTGATCTATACAGATAGACAAAACCAGCTATTACCACAGCAAAGAATAAAAAAACACGAATTCCTAATTTTCCGAATCCACTTCTATCCCCTCTTTGATGGTTCATTCTAAGTTTAGTCATCCTTAATTTTTAAAATATAGTGTTTGTCGCATCTAGGAGTCTTATTTTTACCTTCCATCAGCTCAAACCCCATATGTTCATATAGACCGATGGCCTCTTTTAAAGCACTTGCTGTTTCCAATTCCATGTACTCAAAGCCTTGTTTTTTAGCTATGGAAATTAATTCTAGTAGTACTTTTTTACCCAATCCTTTTCCTCTAATTTCTGATGAATAATACATCTTTCGTAATTCCACAGAATTCGCGTCCAAGGGCATAAGCGCAAAACAACCTTTAATCTTATTTCCCGGATCAACAACGACACCAAACAAGGCATTTTTGTAATGGTTTTGAATATCTAAAACATCATTATCCACCCCACAAGTATTTATGATTAACCCATATTCTTCTAGAGTTTTGAAGATGATTTTCTCAACTGTTTTCTGGTCATCCTCTTTAAACGACCTCATTCTGAACCCATCTTTTAAAGCAATATCGAATTGACTAAACATGACGTGAATTTAAAGATTTAGAATTAGTTTATTGATGGACTATTTCCTAAGCATCAAAAGATATATATTCACGTTATGCGATTACTCTTTACCCTATTTCTTTCGTCTTTGTTTTATATAGCACACAGTCAGACTGGTAATAGCAATGGTGAAAGTGCCTATGCCTTAAGTTTAGGAAATGCCTCCATTGCTCTTCCAGGTGTTTACGGTTTACAAGGAAATCAAGCTGCTCTTGTTTTCGGTCAGGATAGTGAGTTTTTACTCTCCGCAGAAAGAAGATTTTTATTAGCAGATTTGACCAGTGTGTCTTTTGAAAAAAATCTAGGTTTTGGAACTGTTGGGATATTAGTGGAAAATTTTGGATTTGATGCCTTTCGAGAACAAAAGTTAGCTATCGCGTATGCCAGAAAACTTAATGAAAAACTATCCATTGGTGGCCAGTTTGATTATCTCAATTTCAGTATTGAAGGTTATGGAAATAAATCGAGTTTTACTTTTGAGCTGGGAGTGTATTCTATTGTTAATAAATACTTTCATGTATCCGCTCATGTTTTTAGCCCAGGTAAAATAGGGTTGACAGATAATACCGATGTTACAAGTATTTTCAGAACAGGTTTTAAATATATTCCTTCTAAAAAATTACAAGTATTTGGAGAGTTATATAAAGCGCTTGATGAGACCTTAGATTTTAGATCAGGAATCGACTATCAACTTGTAGATATATTATACCTAAGGGCCGGATTTAATACGGAGCCTTCACGTTTTAGCTTTGGGTTCGGATGTCAAATTACGGATCGTTTTTTCCTTGAAGGTGGTAATGCCTATCATCCTCAGCTAGGAAATACTCCTGGTGTAAGTCTCAAAATTATTCCATGAAAATTTTAGTCTGTGCAGCCACAAGCTTTGAACTAGCACCGACCTTACAGTTTTTAGATAAGGAAGCCTCTAAATCTTCTTTTTTCGAATATCAGTATAGGGATATATCGGTGTTTCCTTTAGTAACAGGAGTAGGTATGATAAACACAACTTTTGCCCTGTCTAGATGGGACAAGATGAAAGAAGTTGATTTAGCCGTTAACGTGGGCGTGGCTGGTGCCTACAATAGAGCATTAGAGTTAGGCCAACTCATACAAGTGGTCAAAGATAGATTCGGTGATCTTGGTGTAGAGGAAGCTAATGGGGCTTTTACTGATCTTTTCGAATTAGAATTGGCGAAAGCCGATAGTTTTCCTTTTCAAAATGGATGGCTGATAAATGAGACTAAAAAAAACATGGATGGGATTCGTGAATTAAATGCCATTACCGTCAATCAGGTTACCGGAACAGAGGAAACTCGACTCAAACGCTTTCAAAAATATAAAGCAGATGTAGAGACTATGGAAGGAGCAGCTTTTTTCTATTGTTGTAAAATGCAAGACGTAGATTGTCTTCAGCTGAGAGCCATTTCAAATTATGTTGAGCAGCGTAATCGCGATGCCTGGGAGATAGAGACTGCTATTAATTCAGTGAATTCAGGTCTCATCGAACTATTGAAGTTTTCTCAAACCATTTTGTAACTAGCCTCTTATTGTGCGGTGATTTCTGCCAGGCCAAGCATTGTCTCACAATAGTCGAATAGCTACCTAACCCTGCTTTAACACCATGAGATTTTAAATAGTGGTCATAAAGCAAGTTTCTTAGTTCAGGAAGAATATCGGGATATCTATCTTGATATTCATAG
>JAHDBE010000264.1 GCA_020630555.1 Saprospiraceae bacterium | reverse complement strand
GTCCAAATTCAAAAGCTCCTTGACCTAAGTCAATAATCACGCGATCAAATGTTTTTCCCTGGCTTTTATGAATGGTAATGGCCCATGCAAGTTTTAAAGGGATCTGATTGAAAGTGCCCACTACTTTAGTCGCTACGCCGTTAGATGAATCCTTACTTAAATCATATTTCAAGATTTCCCAATCCAAGGTTTCCACTTCAATGATTTGTTTTTCAAAGTTTGCATCTCTTATTTGAACACGTACCGTGTCTGAGTCTAGAGAGATTACTTTACCTAAAGTCCCATTGACAAATCTTTTTTTAGGATCATTTTTAATAAACATGACTTGGCATCCCTCTTTTAAGGCAAGACTAAATGCCGTTGGGTATAAGCTTTCGCGAAATTCTCCGGTAACAGAGGCATTGTAAAAATGAATTTCTTTATCTATGGATTCTAGAGCGATTCGGTTTATCTGTTGGGCCACATTATTTCGGCTCGTCAAAGTGATATAGAACATATCATCCTCGGGGTCCCTCGACACATGTCTTTCATTAAGCATTTCAAGATCATCGTAGTCGAAATGCATCGTCCTAATATTATCCAGCATTCGAATGAAGTGACGTTGTTCTTGTCTATATACTTTTTGCAGTTCTATCATTTCTATCTCGACATCGTGCTGAATGACATCAGAGGAGAAAAAGTATGGACTTTCGTATCGCGTTCTGAAAAATTCGCGTTCAACCTGAGAAGCAACAACTGGAGGCAGTTGAAATAAATCTCCAAAAAAGATCATTTGGACTCCTCCAAACGGTTCGTCAATATCTCGATTTACTCGTAAGAAATAATCGATATTATCTAGCATATCGGCACGCACCATCGAAATTTCATCAATTATTATGGTTTCCACTTTCTGGTATTGACTGTAGTTTCTACGTCTCTGTATATCTTCACGATTAATGAGCTTTGGAGGAAAGCGAAAAAAAGAATGGATGGTTTGTCCTTTTACATTTAAAGCTGCAATCCCAGTAGGCGCTAATACAACAACACGTTTTCGAGTCGTTTTTCTAAAAAGCTGCAATAAGGTAGATTTTCCTGTCCCCGCACGACCCGTAATAAATGCATGTATGTGCTCGGTCTCCAGTCGTTTAACGGTTTCATTAAACTCAGCACTAAGAACAAAGGGTTGTAATGATGGTTTTTTATCCAAAAAATACTCTTTACTCAAAGATGCAAATTCGTTATAGAATCCCTCGATTATTCTACTTTTATATTCTATTTAATTAAATATGAATTCGTTTAAGTTTAAGCAATTCGAAATTATTCAGGAGGTTTCGTCGATGAAGGTGAATACCGACGGAATTCTTTTGGGTTCCTGGGCTCATGCGGATAATCCGAAAACTATTTTAGATATAGGTTCTGGTACTGGTTTGATTTCTTTAATGATGGCGCAACGCTTTCCCGAAGCTGTGGTCATGGGAGTTGAGATCGATGGTCCTACAAACGAAGAAAGTATTTTAAACGCAAGAAACTCGGCCTTTTCTGATCGAGTAGTGTTTATTAATTCGGCAATACAAGAATTTGAGTCGGAAAATAAATTTGATCTTATCGTAAGTAATCCTCCATTTTTTAGTGGTGGAACATTCTCGTTTAATCAAGATCGAGCACAAGTAAGGCATACGATTAAACTCGCTCATAATCATCTATTGAATGCAGTTATGAGACTACTTGCAAAGGATGGTTACTTTAACGTGATTCTACCTTTTATAGAGGGATTGCGTTTTGAACAATTAGCGGAAAGAAGTCAACTGTTTGTCAGAAGAAAAACTTTTATTCGGCCTAAACCAGAAAAGGGGTTTAATCGTTTGCTCTTAAGTTTTTCGAGAGAAGAAGGCGATCGCATTGAAGAGTCTATGACGATGTATGATGAAGAAAACAAGTACAGTCAAAGGTTTATCGATCTAACAAAGGATTTTTATCTTGATTTGACTAGCAAAACTAAAAAGCCATGACAAAATATTTACTTGTATCCATTATTAAATACTGGAGGAACAATTTATTTAATTTATCGTTTCTAAAAATATGTCAGATCATATCACTAAAATAACGATGTCTCGCCTTGATGATTACATGAAGTTTGAGGCAGTCAATGAAACAGGAAACACACTTGTCATGGACGCTTCACCTAATATTGGTGGTAAAGGGGAGGGGGTAAGGCCTATGGAAACCCTTTTGATGGGTGTCGCGGGGTGCTCATCAATTGATGTCGTTATGATTCTTAAGAAGATGCGCCAGGATTTATCTGATATTAAAGTACAAGTAGATGGATACAAAGAAAAAAATGGGGAGGCTACTAAATACAGCCGAATTCATGTCCATTTCAAAATTTGGGGCGAGGTAAAAGAAAAGAAACTACAAGAAGCGATACAAATGAGTCTAGAAAAGTATTGCTCCGTAAGTAAAATATTAGAGGCAAGTGCAGACATTACATCTAGCTATGAATTAAACCCATAAATAAAAAAAAAGGAGGACTTTAAGTCCTCCTTTTCTAATTAGTTTGTCGCCGCTACATTAGCTTCGGCAATAATTTGCTTAGCCATGTCAAGGATACTCGTTTCTTCGAGATTTACGAATCCTCCGTTAGGTCCAGGTTGAATGTGTTTACCTACGATCTCACCATCTTGGTACTTTTTAGCACCAAAGTAATTTCGTACTGTTTGCTCGTCAACATTTAGTTCTGAAGCAATACGGCTAATGCTTCCTGTAGGAAGCTCATGTTTAATTCTTCTAAGTTCAGCGAAAGTAATATTCATATTCAGGTCAGTTTTTAATATGAAAAAAGCTTACTCTAGTAAGTTAAGTAAAATTTCTTTCAAACAAAACCCGATATGTAAAATTTTGTTTTGCAATTATCCTAAATTCAAGAATAATTGAGCGCTTCACCGTTTGTAAGCCTACAAAACACTGTTTGCATCCTCATATTCCAGCCCAAAAGCGTCCGCCACGCCCTTATAGACCACTTTGCCATTGACCACATTTAACCCCTTTTTCAATGCGGTATCTTCCTGACATGCTTTTTGCCATCCCTTATCAGCAAGTTGTATAGCATAGGGTAACGTGGCATTCGTTAAAGCTATTGTTGAAGTGTATGGCACAGCCCCTGGCATATTTGCTACACAATAATGGACAATGTCGTCTATAATAAAGATAGGATCCGCATGTGTTGTCGGTCTACAAGTTTCAATACAACCGCCTTGGTCAACAGCTACGTCAACTAATACAGTGCCCTTACGCATTGTTTGGAGCATATCTCTTGTTATAAGATTTGGTGCTTTTGCGCCCGGAATTAAAACCGCCCCAATAATTAAATCATGATATTTAACTAATCGACGAATATTGTATTCACTACTATACATCGTAGTTACATTAGCAGGCATAAAATCCTCCAGTTCTCGTAATCGGTTTAGATTAATATCTAAAATTGTGACCTGAGCACCTAAACCAGCAGCCATTTTAGCGGCCTGTGTTCCCACTATTCCTCCACCCAACACAAGAACTTTCGCAGGAGGCACCCCGGGTACTCCACCAAGTAAAATTCCACGCCCTTTCTGAGGTTTTTCCAGGTATTTTGCGCCACATTGCGTGGCCATCCGACCCGCGACCTCGGACATTGGAATAAGAAGTGGTAAGCTGCGATCTGATAATTCAACAGTTTCGTATGCTAGGCAAACAGAACCATTTTCTATCATCGCTTTTGTTAATGGTTCGTGAGATGCAAAATGAAAATAGGTAAAGAGTAGTTGATCTTTTTTTATCAAACTGTATTCGCTTTCTATCGGCTCTTTAACTTTCATTATCATTTCAGCCGTATCATATACGTCCTCAATGGTAGCTAATATACTGGCTCCTGCTTTTTCGTAATCCGAATCTTCATAGCCTGAACCGAGACCAGCCGTTGATTGAACATATAAGGTATGTCCTCTTTTAGTGAGCTCCATCGCACCGGCGGGTGTTAGGGCTACGCGATTTTCATTGTTCTTTATTTCCTTGGGAACACCAATAATCATGACTTAAGCTTTGGTAGTGATCA
>JAHDBE010000263.1 GCA_020630555.1 Saprospiraceae bacterium | reverse complement strand
ATTGTGGTATTAGGTCATCAAGCTTGTGGCGCCGTTACAGCTGCCGTTAGCGGTGGAGATAATGGTTATAACTTAAATCATTTACTATCCCATATTACTCCAGCTATTTCTGCCTCAGGAGAAGGGGCCACAATTACAGATGTTGTAAAGAAAAACGCACAAATGACAGCGCAAGAATTATTGACAAGATCATCAATAATTCGTAATGCCGTGGAAGCGGGAACCGTAAAAATTGTACCAGCATACTACAACTTAGATTCAGGAAAAGTTGACTTCCTTTAATAAAAAATAGTAGAAACATATCTTTGTGTCAAATGACACAAGGATATGCTTTCTAAAGAAGAAAAACACCAGTACAGATCCGATCTATTTAGGCATTTAGACGGATTGGCCACAGCCCCTACAGCCTTCACGCTTCATGAACATGGAGTCCTCTCATATTTGTTAGAACAAGAAGAAATAGATGTTTCCCAATTAGCTGTTGATTTTAAGGCTAACGAAGGATACCTTAATGTAGCACTAAGAATTTTATGTTCTCAGGGTTGGCTCGAAGGACAAAATGACTCCACAAATAATTCAGTCACCTACCGAATAAATAACAAATCAAGAATAGCCTTTTCGTACGTGCATCTGTATAAAGATGTTGTAGGCTTACTCAAATTTTCTGGACAATACCATAGACGCTTATTTAGAAAAGAACCCTTTGAAAAACTTGCGGAGATCTTTCCTAGATATCTGGCAAAGTACGAGTTAACCGCCGATAATGAGCTCGAAAATGAGGTTCAGTGCCAGATATTAAAGCACATAGAAGGATGTTTAACTGCTCCTTCCGTGGTGGCACTTGGAATGAGTGGGATGTTTCATAATTATTTTATGGAAGCCTCATTTAGACCTGAGGAATTTCACAAAGAAGTAGATAGTTTTAAAACGCTTCTTGACTTTTTCTCCGCTTTGGATTGGTTCAAAAAAGGAAATGAGACCTACTCGTTTACGGATAAAGGTTTGTTTTTTGCACGCAGAGCGAGTGCTTATGGTGTAACTGTCTCCTATCAAAATACATTTCGGCATTTGAACGATTTGATTTTTGGTGACCCATTGATACTAAGAAATGTAGCTGAGGGCGATCCTGAAAAACACGTGGATCGTACAATGAATGTCTGGGGTAGCGGGGGAGCACATAAAGCCTACTTTAAAAAGGTAGACGAAATTATTGAATCCATTTTTAACAGACCTCTGCACGAACAACCTAAAGGTATTGTCGACATGGGATGTGGAAATGGGGCATACATTCAACATCTTTTTGAGGTGATCGAACAAAGAACTCTACGCGGGAAATATCTAGAGCAACATCCGTTGTTTTTAGTTGGAGCAGATTACAACCAGGAGGCTTTAAAAGTGACACGAGCTAATCTCATAAATGCCGACATCTGGGCAAAGGTGATATGGGGAGATATCGGTAGGCCTGATTTGTTAGCTAAAGATTTAAATGATAATTACAAGATAGATTTAAATGAGCTTTTAAATGTTCGCACCTTCCTCGATCATAATCGAATTTGGGAAGATGTAGAAAATTTTAAACGAGAGGATTTGAGTTCATCTTCAGGGGCGTTTGTTAGCCGAGGTAGAAGATTGGACAACTCAGAAGTAGAAGCGAATCTGTTGGAACACTTTAAAAAATGGTCTCCTTATGTTCAGAAGTTTGGATTGTTGGTCATAGAGCTGCACACAGTGGATCCAAAACTTGCAGCGGAGAATATAGGAAAGACCGCTGTGACGGCTTATGATGCAACGCACGGTTTTTCGGATCAGTACATATTAGAGTTGGATATTTTCAAGGAAGTTGCTAAAAAAGCAGGTATGTTTGCCGTCGAAGAATATTCAACGAAGTTTCCAAATTCGGATTTGGCAAGCGTGAGTATTAATTTATTTAAAGGAAGATAGTTTACAATGCAATTGGAATTAGCAGTCAAAGAAAGAGTTGATAATTGGTTAAATGGGGCTTACGATCAAGAGTCTAAAAACCTTGTTCAAAACATGCTGGACAACAAGGAATATGAGGCACTAACGGATGCCTTTTATAAAGATCTCGAATTTGGGACAGGTGGTCTAAGAGGTGTCATGGGTCCAGGAACGAATCGTGTCAATAAGTATACGATCGGTATTGCAACTCAAGGCTTTTCAAATTATTTAAGAAAAAAATATAGCGGTGAGATTTCAGTGTGCATTGCACATGATTCTAGAAACAACCACAAATTATTTGCGGAAACCTGTGCCAATGTATTTTCTGCAAATGGCATAAAAGTCTATTTTTTTGAAGGACTTCGACCAACACCAGAATTGTCTTATGCAGTTAGAAAATTAAAATGCCAAGGTGGGGTTGTATTGACAGCTTCTCACAATCCACGGGAATATAATGGATACAAAGCCTATGGATCAGATGGTGGACAATTGGTTTCTCCAGACGATAAAGCCGTTTTATCCGAAGTACGTGCTGTCCAAAGTATCGATGAAGTCAAGTTTTCTGGAGACTCAAGCTTAATTCATATGATTGGCGAAGAGATGGATGAGATGTACTTAAATGATCTTAAAGAACTATCTATTAATCCTGATGCCATTCGAGCACAAAAAGATCTTAAAATTGTTTTCTCTGCCATCCATGGATCTGGAGGGGTTTCTGTACCTCCCGTATTAAAGAAATTTGGTTTTGAAAATGTCATAGAAGTCAAAGAACAAACGACTTACGATGGAAACTTTCCAACAGTCGTATATCCTAATCCGGAAGAAGAAGAGGCCATGTCTATGGCATTGGCGAAAGCCAAAGAAGAAGACGCAGATCTAATAGTAGCGACTGATCCTGATGCAGATCGCGTAGGTATAGGAGCAAAGAATCATCATGGAGATTTTGTTTTGATTAATGGGAATCAAACAGGATCCTTATTAATGTATTATGTATTAACTGCGTTAGACGAGCAAGGTCAACTAGATGATTCTAAATATGTAGTTAAGACGATTGTGACATCTTATTTACTGGATAAAATTGCAAAGTCTAAAAATGTCATATGCTACAACACACTTACAGGATTTAAGCACATTGGTGCACTTATGACAAAACTAGATGGTCAGAAAAAGTTTGTTGTTGGTGGTGAAGAGAGTTATGGCTATCTCGTGGGAGATTTAGTGAGAGATAAAGATGCTGTGGTATCTGCAGCCATGATTGCTGAGATGACCGCGTATTATAAAAACAAAGGATGGTCCATGTTTGATGCGCTTATGGAAATGTATTTAGAGTTTGGATTTTACAAAGAAAAACTCGTCTATATAGTTAAGAAAGGACAGAAAGGGGCGCAGGAAATTGCGGATATGATGCATAGGTTTAGAAATAATCCACCGACAAGTTTAGGAGGCCAAAAGGTTGTTGAAATTCGAGATTACCTTGAAAGTAAAGGGACGCGAATTGAGTCGGGAGAAGAGTACAGCATTGACCTACCAAAGTCTAATGTTCTTCAATTTGTGACGGCGGATGACAGCATTGTTTCAGTAAGACCATCGGGAACTGAGCCAAAAATTAAATTCTATTGTAGCGTCAATGAGCCTCTTGAATCGAAATCCGATTTTGATCGCATTGATGAAAAACTCGATCAAAAGCTTGCGGTCATGATCGATGACTTAAAAAAATAGAATGGCGCATTTTTGTTTTTGGTTTTTATGTGTTGTTCTGATACTCTTCTCCTCATGTGCCTCAGAGCGAAAGACTGAGCCAGATGTAGGTGCCGATAAATTCGAATTACAAGTCGGAGATTTATTATTTCAGGATAGCGATTGTGGACCTTTTTGTGATGCCATCGAGAAGGTCACTTTTGGTGTGGAAGGGTCTAAATTTTCTCATGTGGGTCTGGTTATCAATGATAAGAATGACGAGTTGATCGTGATAGAGGCAATTACCGAAGGAGTAGTAATTACATCCTTGGATAGTTTTTTTGTAAGGTCCTATGATGCAGACAATAACAGTAAAGTAGTCGTTGGTAGACTTAAAGAAAAGCATCAGCATTTAATTTCATCAGCCATCGA
>JAHDBE010000262.1 GCA_020630555.1 Saprospiraceae bacterium | reverse complement strand
GTCAGAACTACGTTTCACTTGCTGAAGATCAGCGATTCGAACCACGCGTTTTTACACCTAATGAAAATGCACAACAGTACAAAATTAAATCAGCGATAACAGGTCATGGACAAGAAGGAGAATTCATTCCGCAAGGACATTTTATAAACTTAAATGGAGGAATCGCAGAATTTACTTGGACTGTCTGGAGCGAATGTGCAGAGAACCCAGTCTTTCCTCAAGGAGGAACTTGGATTTATGATCGAGCAGGTTGGTGTCCCGGAGAACCAACCCATGTTCAGACCTATGAAGTTGAAGGTATTTTTCTACCAGGGCAAGATATCGAATTAGATTACGGCATATCGACAAACCCAATTGGAGATTCGCGATATATAGTAAATCACCAAGTCGTAAGCTATGGACCAAACAACTTCCAATTGGATGCCGAATTAGAAGATGTCCTTTATCCATCAGACAAGGTGGAGTATACAAGATTTAATCCTCGCTGCGACCACCCTGAAATCAGGGTTAAAAATCGAGGCTCATCTGGAATCCAACATCTTAGTATCGAATATGGCATCGAAGGAAGTACAATAGAAAGTTATGAGTGGACAGGTAACATTGCTCCTAATACGTCAAGAAACATTGAACTACCCGTAATAAACGCCATGGAATGGCTCGAAGAATCTGTCTTTGTAGCTAAAATTACATCGGTGAATAACGAATCAGATGATTATCCGAATAACAATGAATTTCTTAGTCCATTTACACCAGTCCCTATTCACGAAAGTGACATTGTAATCACTTTTAAAACAAATTTTCAGCCGTTTGAGTCTTCCTACAAAGTGTATGATCAATTTGGTACAGTAATTCATCAACGCCTAGGAAACAATCTCTCTTCCAATACATTTACAACAGACACTCTTTTTAATCTTAACGGTTGCTACTCTATCGAGGCCTTCGATACCGGGGACGACGGTTTTGAATTCTGGGCAAACAGTGATGGGATTGGATATATTTCGATGGGAGAAATCGGCACGAATCAATGGCTTATTGGGGATGATTTCGGACGATTTATTAACTATCAATTCATCGCCGGATCGTTATCTAATATTGAAGACAATGAATCAGGGGTATTCTTTAATGTTTTCCCTAATCCTTCTACTGGCTTATTTAGTTTAGTTATTGATGGTCTTTCGGGTCAGGCCCAATGTGAGGTCTTCGACCAAATGGGGCAAGTCCTTTGGAGTAAAAATTTGTCAGACTCGTACATTAGCGATCAAATTGATTTGGAACATGTACCTTCTGGGATATATTTTTTAACCCTAACAACACCATCCCAAAGGGTAAGCAAAAAACTTTTAAAACACTAAGATTACATGAAGATTCAAAATTACGCCCTTGGTCAATGGGTAGAAGGAGATGGAGATGGAAAGGCTCTATTTGATGCATCTACAGGAGAAGTCATTGGTCATGCCACAAGTTCGGGACTGGACATCAACTCTATGATGAAATATGCTCGAGAAAAAGGTGAATCTTTACGAAAAATGACATTTCAACAAAGAGGACTTATGTTGAAAAAATTAGCACTGCACCTCTTTGATATAAAGGACAAATACTATCCCGTATCGTATAAAACCGGAGCGACAAAATCTGATAGTTGGGTCGATATTGAAGGCGGTATCGGAAATCTATTTGCGAATGCGAGTTTGCGTAGAAAATTTGCAGATCAACCATTCTTGGTAGATGGTGAAAGTCATAAGATTTCAAAAAATGGGACTTTTGTGGGTCAGCACATAATGGTCCCAAAACGTGGTGTCGCAGTACATATTAACGCTTTCAATTTTCCTATTTGGGGAATGTTAGAAAAATGTGCCGTTAATTGGCTTGCTGGAATGCCTGCCATTGTTAAGCCAGCCACACTCACCTCTTTTCTTACCGAAGCTATGGTAAAAGATATTATTGCTTCAAGAATTTTACCCGAAGGCGCTTTGCAATTAATATGTGGCAGTGCAAGGGATATTTTAGATTACGTAAACGAACAAGATGTTGTGACATTCACAGGATCCGCAGATACAGGTAGAATGTTGAAGTCGCATTCAAAAATCATTAACGAATCTGTTCCTTTTAATATGGAGGCGGATTCACTAAACTGTTCTGTCTTAGGCCCGGACGCTACTCCTGGTACTGAAGAATTTGATCTTTTCATCAAAGAGGTACGGAGAGAAATGACGACTAAATGTGGTCAAAAATGTACCGCTATTCGTCGTGTATTTGTTCCCGAAGAATTACTAGAGGATGTCCAGATTGCTCTGGGACAAGCTTTAAGTAAAACGACTATTGGTGATCCCAGGGTCGAAGGTGTAAGAATGGGTGCTTTGGCTGGTAAGGAGCAAGTGGAAGAGGTCAAGTCTAAAATAAAAGCGCTGACTGAAACGGCCGATTTAGTTTTTGGGAATCCAGACGAAGTAGAAATCCTCTCAGGCGACCCGAGTAAAGGGGCCTTCATCTCTCCTATCTTACTTCGAGAAAACAGCCCATTAAAAAACAAGGCCGCTCATGAGATAGAAGCATTTGGTCCAGTAAGTACTTTAATGCCATATAGAGATTTAGAGGAGGCCGTTACGCTTTCGCGAATGGGTAAGGGATCTTTAGTGTGTTCGATTGCAACGAATGATTCCAAAGTCGCACAAGAATTTGTCATAGCTGCTGCTAGTCATCATGGAAGAATTTTAATTATAAACCGACAAAGTGCCAAAGAAAGCACAGGACATGGTTCTCCGCTTCCACTTCTTGTCCACGGTGGACCGGGGCGTGCAGGAGGTGGTGAAGAAATGGGGGGTATCCGTGGTGTCAAACATTATATGCAACGATGTGCTATTCAGGGTAGCCCTACCCTTTTGACGGAAGTCACGCAGCATTATCAATATGGTGGTGACTATAAAGATCCTGGTAAACATGTTTTCAGAAAGTATTTCGAAGAACTTCAAGTCGGAGAAACAGTAATCACCCATAAGCGAACAATTACCGAAGCGGATATCGTCAATTTTGCCAATGTAAGTTGGGATCATTTTTATGCACATACAGATGTAACCTCTCTTGAAGGAACCACTTTTGAACAACGCGTGGCACATGGCTATTTTGTATTATCAGCTGCCGCAGGGTTATTCGTAGATGCTGCCAAAGGACCCGTTCTTTTAAATTATGGCCTTGATGAATGTCGATTTACTAAACCTGTTTATCCAGGAATGACTATTGGTGTACGTTTAACGGTAAAAGAAAAAATCGCTCAGGAGAAAAAGGACGAAGAAGATATCGCGAAAGGGATTGTTAAGTTTCTTGTGGATGTGTATGATGAAACTGATGAAACCGTGGCCATCGCTACTATTTTGACCATGATAAAAATGAAGAATCAGGAATAAAGTGCTTAACAAAATTTTAAGCAGACCTTTTGATTTTCGTAACTGACAACACTTTTAACGATATCGTTTTAATTAAAAATTAGTTCTTATGAAACGACTTCTATTTTTCTTTTGCTTATTTCTTGCCTCCTCATCTTCCTTTGGTCAAGACTCAGAGTTCCAGCGTAAAGGAAGGTTTCTTGTGGAAACTGGTTCTGGTTTAATTTCTAGTTTTGGAGGAGGCACTGGTTTTCAGTTTGTTGTCAACGAATACGGAGATAATCTTACCAACTTTAATTTTCAAGGTGGATACTTTGTAAGTGAAAACCTCGCTCTAAAAGCACAATACGGTAACTTTTCAGGCGATGGAATATCTTTCCAATCCTTCCAGTTTGGTGCGAAGTATTATCTTCTGGGCAGAATCCCTCTCAATGGGACCCTAGGCTCCATACGAAGCAATTCAAGTACTTTTGTCGCTAATTTTAGCGCTGGTTACGGCATCAAACTGGCTGATAATATATTTTTAGAACCCGCTATTGGAATTCTATACGCCGACTCACCTTTATTGGAATTAAGTTGGTCTTTTTCAATGTTTCTATAATCTGATATAAATTTCAATTATAAAGAACGACCTCATTTCGTGAAAACAATTTCTTCACGAAATGAGGTAGGTTTTAATCTTTTCCAGATT
>JAHDBE010000261.1 GCA_020630555.1 Saprospiraceae bacterium | reverse complement strand
CAGATATCGTGGTAAATATTCTTACCGATGATGTTTTCGATGATACCAAAACCCTAATTCTTACATTAGAATCTGCTTCAAATGCAGATGGTGATGTAGCCATCGGAAGAGGAGGAACAGAATTTCTAAGAGAGGCTGTTATAAACATCGCTAATGTTGACTGTGGTGTTGATGCCATCGAAGGAGGCTATTCTTCTGTAACTACAGATTATTTTCTTCCAAATACCGCTTGTGATGGCACTACTGGTGCTGTAATGAGCACTGGAACCTTAAATGTTGTTTCTGCTGTTGCTCCATTCTCATTTACCTTTAGTGACTGGGGATTTGGAACTTATGAAGAATGCTATGGAAATCCTGCTGCCAACTGGGGCACGCTAGAAATCACTTACTGTAGTGGTGTAGTTGCAACAACAGGAATTGATAATTATGACGATGAAGGTTGGGAAATTGCAATAATTGATCAAAGTGGTCCGGCTTTAACTATAGGTTGGTCTAATGACTATGGCGAATACGGTACGACAGTTCTGACCAGAGATGATGGTGCGGATTGGCCAGCAATGAGTAACTAAAATTGAATCTGATTTATTCAGTTACAATAAATAAGATGATCCACTTCTCCATGAGGAGTGGGTCTTCTTTTTTTAAAGAAGTTCAATTTTTATTTATTCTTGTTTTGTTTCAGTCGATTTGTTTGTCTTCACTAATAAGTCAGAACACTGTCGGCTTATTAAGCAAAACGCCGAAAGAGTTTCAAAAAGGATATGACTTGGTGTATCCTTTTTATCAACCCACAGTTTTTCTTTTAGATAGTTGCGGTCAAATAGTTCACCAATGGACGGATGAAGACGAAATGAATCCTGGCCTAGCTGCCTACTTATCACCTGAGGGTAAGCTCATCAAAAGTAAAAAGCACTACATTTTTCAAAATGACATAATTGGAGGTAGTCCTTCAGGTGAATTTGTGGAGATTTATTCTTGGGAAAATGAGTTGTTGGCCTCGTTCGAACTGAATAATGATCAATTCAGACTGCATCATGATCTTGAGCCTATGGCGAATGGTAATGTTCTAATGATTGCTTGGGATAGAGTTTTGGCAGACTCTTTACTTCGTCTTGGAAAAGATACTTTATTTGCTCCAACAGAATACTTGCTTTCAGAAAAAATTATTGAATGGAATCCTACGCTAGATTCTATCGTTTGGGAATGGAATGCTTTTGATCACGTCATTCAAGATTTTGATTCAACTTTAAGCAACTACGGTTCTGTTGAAAACCATCCTGAAAAAATAGATTTAAATTTCCCTTATTATTTAAGTACCGACTGGCTGCATTTCAATTCTATCGATTACAATGAAGAATTGGATCAAATTCTAATTTCATGTCCAGAATTTAATGAATTTTGGATAATAGATCACTCAACTTCAAAAGAAGAAGCCAAAGGTAGTTCGGGAGGCCTTTCTGGTAAAGGCGGTGACTTAATTTTTAGATGGGGAAATCCTCAGGCTTACGCCAATGGAGATGATTCAGATCAAAAGTTGTTTTATCAACATGATGTCAATTGGACAAACTCACATGCGCAATATGAAGATGATGATTATGGCGAGATAATTTTGTTTAATAACCGAGTCCATGAAGGTTCAAGTGTTGCTTATCTAGATCTACAGTTTGATACCATGTCGTGGAGTTATAAGACTTTTTTTAACGATATAACGTACCTACCAACGGATTTTGAACGGACAATCTCCCATCCTACGAATAGTGAATTGTCACATTCGCAAATAGTATCAAGTGCGAGAAAACAACCCAATGGAAATACTTTAATATTTGCAGGAGATTGGGGCTATGTCTATGAGATGAATGTAGATGGTGATTTGGTCTGGGAATATCGCATTCCCTTTAACAATGGCAAGCGGATCGAACAAGGATTTGATCCAGCTAAAAAACTAAACCTTATGTTTAAGTTTATTAGGTACCCATTGGATTTTCCGGCATTCGAAGAAAAAGACCTAGATCCGCTTGAGTATCTTGAATTAAGCGATGCGAATAATGTTTGTGAAAATATTCTTCCAGTCAATGATCTGATCTCTAATCATATTTTATTATATCCACGACACAAATTAATTTTTTTGTAGATTATCCATCCAGCGCGGCGCTGACCGACATAACAGGTAAGAAACTAAGGGAGTTGTCATGTTCGCGAGGTTTAAACACTTTTAATTTGGAAGAATTAAAAACCGGAATATACTTCCTTAAATTACAATCGCAGGTTTATAAAATCATCAAAATATGAAAATAGCTATCAGAATAATAGGGTTAAGTATATGTGTTTTGATGCTTTGCTATTCAGCGAATGCGCAATCTTCCCAAAGAGAAGATAGACGAAAAAAGGTAAAAATTAGCCAAAAGGAGCGCTTTACATTTTATCAAAAACTTGGTTTGTTAAGGTCCCAAGTAGATGGAGATAATATGACAGGGTATGATAAAACTGGCTTTGAAATTGGTGCTGGAGTAAATTACAAACTCAGCCGTGGACTTTTTCTAAACCTCGGCTTACAATACAATAAATTAGGAAGTGTAAGACCAACGGAATTTGAAGATTTAATCCCTGGAATCACGGAGTTAGGGACAGATATAAATGCATTTGGAGCACAAGCAGGTTTTATGTTTAGACCGGTTGACAAAAAGATTTTCATTTCGAATTCAATACTTTTCAACAGACTCACAAAATTTAGAGCAGAAAGCTACACTTTTGATGGGGTAGTAGAAACTCCTTTTGAACTCGAACGATCTTTGCGAAGTAGCTTTCTTTCAACCGAATTTGTATTCGGCTTGGACCTATTTCAAAACTTTGGAATTTATGCCTCTGTTTTTATTTCGTTTTCCAATCTAATCGAAATACCTTATAACGACCTGAGGGTAATGCGCCCTTATCACATTGGCATTGGAGCATACTATCGTATTATTCCTTAATGCAATTTCAGCGAGGTAATTTTATATTACATATATTTATAATATGAAATCTACCATAGATTCATTTCTTGATTATTTAAGATTTGAAAAGCGATATTCAATTCACACGGTGACGTCATATGAAAATGACTTACGAGGTTTCCAAAACTTTATGTTAATCACTTATCAGTTTGATTCCGTTGCATTAATAAAACATATACATGTCAGATCTTGGATTGTTTTAATGATGCAGGAGAAGTATACGCCCAAATCGATCAATCGAAAAATTTCGACACTCAAATCTTACTTTAAATTTTTAAGACGGAGTAAGATAGTTTCGAAAAATCCTATGCTTAAAATAATTTCTCCCAAAATAGGAAAGCGCCTTCCTGAATATGTTCAAGAAAGCAATATCAAAAAACTGTTGGATACCACAAGTCAAAATTTAGAATATTCTGAATGGAGAAATATCTTGCTCGTAGAGCTCTTGTATCTTACCGGAATGCGAAGAGCTGAACTTATAAACCTCAAGATTACGGATTTTGATGCATTAAATAAGTCAGTCAAAGTATTAGGTAAAGGCAATAAGGAAAGGATTATTCCTGTTTCTAAGCAATATTGCGATAAACTTACCAAGTTTTTGAGTGATCAACCTTTTGAAAATTGTGATCCTTATGTTTTTCTTACCGATAAAGGGAAGAAAATGTATGATAAGTTGGTTTACAATATTGTAAGGCAAGTATTAAATACCATTACTAGTGCTAAGAAAAAAAGTCCACACATTTTAAGGCATTCATTTGCAACACATTTATCCAACAATGGAGCAGAATTAAATGCCATCAAAGAACTTTTAGGTCATGCTAATTTGGCGGCTACTCAGGTCTACACGCATAATTCTATTGAAAAGTTGAAAAGTGTTTACAAGGCGGCGCATCCCAAAGCTTAATCGCCCTCTAAATCATCAAAAATTTCATATTTTAAAAATTTATATTTTCTTCAGCGGATTAATAAAAAAAGACTATTTTTGCATTCGCTTTGAGGAGAGCTCATGGTGTAGTTGACATAGAAAAGTGGAGTTTGCCGATGTAGCTCAGTTGGACAGAGCAGCTGATTTGTAATCAGCGGGTC
>JAHDBE010000260.1 GCA_020630555.1 Saprospiraceae bacterium | reverse complement strand
CGCCTCTTGGCTCAGCGCTTGCGGCGTAAGTGGATAGTTACTGACATGCCCCGGCAGAAACGAAACGTGTTCTGTGCCATTAGCATTGATGCTTAGTGGTTGCGGCGCGTTGTGAAATCCTTGCTTGATGACATGGTTGAGCAACACGTGAACTGCCGGTGTCCATGTGCCAGCGGGGCGCTGAACGGTGTTATCGACTTTTATAATCTTATTTTCGCGACCACCCGTTAAATATTTCATTCTTAAGGACGATAATCTGTGAATAATTATGGGCTCTGTTGGTTAAGTGTTTTTCGGTTTGAACGTGTTGGGAGCATACTAGGACGTACAACGAAGATCACATCTTCAACCAGTTCACTTCTATTCAAAATAGCATTTCTCAGACTATCTCTTTTTTCAGGCTTTGGATTATCGTTATCATCATAAATATATACAATTAAACTGTCATATTGATTTAGATTTGTGAAGTAAATCCCAAGATCACCTGCAATTTCTTCTTCAATTTTTTTGTAGTCTTTATTGTTTCTTGCGAATTTGACTTCAATGATTGTTTTTAAACTTAAGACACCAATGTCTATGCGTGGCTGCTTATTTCCAAAGCTTTCAACATATACTTCGTCAACTAAATGACCTTTGAAGATTGGATACAAAATGCACCATAAAAAAGATTGAACATGATATTCATTATCGATTAGCCATCGTGCTGGTTGTTTCCCTGCAGCATTTGCGTTTTCTTGCCATACCCACCGCTTGAAACTGTGTTGTGTATCTTCTAATATCCTAACTAAATCAGATTTTGTAGGTAATAACCGTGTGATTGACTGATCAATATATGAATTTAATGCTACGTAATACAATGCAGCCAACTCTATTGAAGAGCTATTAATATCTAATTCAACTAATAAATATTTTATAGCGGTGCTTAATTGGCTTTGATTATATGCAGGAGAGTTTCTAAACTGATATGGAAAAATGGCGCGAAGTGCAAAGTCAATTAAGGCACTTTGTTGTTTGTGCTCATCTATTTTTACATTCAATAGACCCCTAGGGTTTACGATTTCTCCACCTAAATCTCGAATCCTTTTAGTTTCTATTGGGGAATGTGTAGGTTCCTGAAATCGTTCATTGAACCAGTCAATGTACCTATGCGTATCTAAAATTTGCGTTTTATTTAATTTCTGTATTAGAAGAGCTACTCCAAGAACTGCAATGCTATCTTGAAATAATTCTTTTTGACGTTCTAAAGATCTATTGATTAACCGATCGAGACCAGATGCTATAAACTCCAAAGAACAGTTTGTGTGCAGTTCTATAAATCCTAATCTTGCAATCTCTGGATATCCTGCATAGATTAGATTAGGTGTTTCCTCGCTCTGAATAGCAAGTTCGTCAGTGCTGTTCGATGATGAAAGAATAAAATTTACAAAGCCATTTATATGGACGGGGACTCCAGTTTTTCGGGCCTCTCTAGCTAACTGAAGTAAGTTTTTTTGATGTGAAAGTATGAGATCGCGATCCACTATAAAAACCACTTTCTGTCTTTTAGATTGCCAAACTCTACAGTATTACTGTTCCATGCAGGTATGTTCTTCAGGTTTCCTAACATCCGCGCAATTAACTTTGAATAATATATAGTCACAGGTTCAGAAGCAGGAGTGAAGCTTTGCCAAGACATATACGTAAAACTATAAATTTGACGCATCAAGTATGTAAGATCTACATAATCAGAATCTGGGTGAACATCAATTTTTAATGCTTTTGGTATGCCTTGTGTTGAGGATCTTAATTCGCTTGGTCCAGTTAATTGAATCAATCCTGTTCTTTTGCTTAATTGAATACATATTCCCCTCTCAGGCACCCCTTTTCCTCGATATTTAGAAACACCTGCACTTTTATAACGCTTCCCTTGATTGTCCGGTGCAAATAATTGAAAAGAATGAGAATGAGATATATTGATAAAAGCATACTTCACATTGTATGCATCGCCAGTTAATCTTGTGACTAGACGCTTTACTGCACTGATCTCTATGTTTTTCAAAGGTTTATATGCATGGAAGACTAAAAGAACTGAGTCGTTTGGTTGCCAGTTATTTTCTTGTGCCACGTGTTCGATGGCTAATTCCAAACTGCTATTAAGTTCGTCCGCATAGTTTTCGTATGGAACTTCTCTGGTTATCCCCCACACTGAGTAGCGCCCGTCACCTTGAAAAACAGTTGTTATCCCAACAAACTTGTGTTTATCGCCTAATTTGGATGCAGATAATTCGGCTGAGCCAAGCCCAATAACTAATTCATGGCTATGTGTTGCAACCGTGGATAGTAACCATGGGATCCCACTCATTTTTGCATAAGCTGCAAGACCAATACTATTTAGAATATAAGCTAAATCATATGTATCTTTGTCAATCGTTTCAAGTTTTATAGCTTGTACGGATGTTCCAGCGCTCATGAAAATAGCTTTGCTTACAAAATAAGGGTTTTCTACACCATATAATGATTTATAGCTCTCATCTGTTTGGATAATTGCTAGATCTAAACTACCAGTTGTCCGACCTAATACCCTACGACAGGCTTGTTCATATTCCTCAGGAGTATTTGTGACTACTTCCTCAAAAAGAATTTTTGCTGCACGTAATCGATATTTTCCGAGCAAGCCACCACTGAATGGATTATCTCTTTTTCTTGACATCCAACTGGTGCTATAGTTCCAAGTTTCTTCTGGATAACCATTTTTCAATTGATTAATAAATTGTTCAAATCGTCCGCGATTCTTTTTGAGACAAATGACACCAATCACAGGCTCATTTATTTTGTGCTGTAAGTATTTGTATGGACCATAACGTGCAATTCCTAGATCTGGATAACTATAAGTGTTTGTCCCTTGTGGCCCTAATAAAAAAGTTGGCCTAGACATTGGAATTGCTGGGGGAAACCATTCGGTTTGGTTAGATAGTAAATCTAGAAAATCAACTTTTACGGAAGGCGCAAGCTTTATTGAATGGTGCTTTTGCAACAATTTTACGAAAGTACTTATCTTGTCTTCTTTTATATTCGCTGTACTGTATGGACCATGAGCTTCTTTGAGGCGAGCATCAATATAGTTGAGCTTGTCTGGATAGTATTTAGCAATAACACTTAGTAAGTTTTCAGTTCTAGGCTCAATATAAGCTTTTTTAACACTTATGCTGTCTACTTCTGAGTCTGTGAGAATCAATTTATCCTCTTTAATTCCGATTACTCGACCTAAGAGTTTTACTCGTGGTCTTATAAATTCGTATTCTTCTTTGCTTTTTACACCTACATACTTACCAATTATTGGAACGCCTAGTTTGATTAACTCTTCAGCGGTTAGATCGATTACATTTGAAGTACGAATGTCTATTGCGAGACCAAGGTAAGCTTCACTGTTATTGGCTGTTGGCTTTTTAAATAGGATTTCCGTATTTAGTTCGTATCGGACCATTGTTTCCAACCCGTGAATTGGCTTCAGTCCGAGTTGTTCAAGTGAAGCACTTAATAAGCGAGAACTATTTTTACTTCCCCAAAATGCCAGCTTACGCCCGAATCTAGTAATTTCACGATTGTCTTTTATCCATACTAAAATCGACTGCTGAAGAGCTTTGCCTACAAGATAAAGATGCTCATTTACTGGAACGAGATCTTTTGTTCCACCTAATTTGGGATCTCCTTTAAATGCCACGTAGGTGATTTGATTACTTCGAGAGTCGAATTTAAAAGCAACTTCGTCAAAATACTCGTTTACAAGATGCTGATAATCATCTTTATTTGTATTTGGTAAGTAACCAATCTCTATATGTGTTTCAGAGAATGCGATTGGAGAAATATTGAGCTTAAGTTTTTGTGATATATGCATGGATTTTGGTATGTTTTAGTTATTTATTCTACCTTATTATTCCATGGGGATTATCCGGTTGGGAATTAAGTTGTCGGAGAGGAATGATCTATGATTTTTGATCATAGTATTTATTCGCTGAGTTATTTGTTCATCTAGCTGGCTATCCTAATCCCATGCCCCCGAACAACATCAATATAGTCTTTCCCCAGCGGCCCCTCACGC
>JAHDBE010000259.1 GCA_020630555.1 Saprospiraceae bacterium | reverse complement strand
TGTTGCATCCTAAATGTCGAGTGACGCCTCATGTGGCTTGGGCTTCAAGGAATTCTCGTCAAAATTTAATTAACGGTCTGGCCGATAATATTAAGGCCTATTTAGAAGGGGATATTATAAACAGAGTGGTATAAAAAAAGGGGCTTTAAGCCCCTTTAATTTTCTAATCTAGATTAGGTATTCTTAAAACCTGACCAGGATATATTTTATCAGGATGCTCAAGCATCGGTTTGTTTGCTTCGAAAATGGCGTTGTATTTCATAGGATCTCCGTAATGCTCTTTGGCAATTTTAGATAGAGAATCACCAGAAACTACAGTATAGAAAGTAGATTGTGGTTTAGCAACAACGGACAAACGATCGTCTACCGCAGCAATACCATCAACGTTTCCTACCATTAAGATGACTTTCTCTTTGTCGTCAAGACTTCCGGTTTGACCATAAACTGTGGCGACATCACCGTCACATTCTACTGATAACCCATCTACTTCAATTCCCGAACTTCTAACTACTGAAGCGAGTAAATCACCTCTGTAAGCATTTAACTCAGCTGCCTTTGCAGCATCAGCAGCAGCAGCGGCGTCATTGCTCTCAGCAGCATTTCCTAAAATCTTGGCTCCTGCGTTTTTTAAAAATGAAAATAAACCCATGTTTTGATTTTGTTTTTTATGTTTTGTAATGGAGTCAGGGACTGTACCCTTGACGGAAAGATAACGGCTATTTTCTAAAAAAAATTCCATCACACCCTTTTTTTGACGCAAGTCCAATAAATACGGTAAAACATTTATATTTGCGGAGTTTTTTTGGCAGGAAATTAAATACGAAATAATGCAAGGTAAAGGACTTATAAAATTGTTTTTAATTCTACTAATCATTGTGAGTGTTGTACAGTTTTTGTACCTCATTCCTACGAATAAGGTAGAGAATGAGGCGCAGGAGTATGCAGAGTTAGTGGCTGCCAATTATCCTGAAGATCAACAGTCAGAAGCGATCAGCGTGGCTAGAGCCGCTTATTTAGATAGTATTTCAGAAGAAGAAATCTTTAGTATTCCATTACTCAAAGATTACACTTATTCAGAATTGAAAGCACAGCAATTGGCTTTCGGTCTCGATTTGAAAGGGGGAATGAGTGCGGTTTTACAAGTGGATTTAAAGGATTTACTTGTTTCACTTAGTAATAATAACAAGGATCGCGCTTTTAATGATGCCTTAAATAATGCCTCTCTAGCTCAAAAGACGTCGCAGTCAGACTACGTCACGCTGTTTTTTCAGGAATACCAAAAATTAGCAGATGGTAAGAAATTATCAAAGATTTTTGATCGCGCACCTGCTTTAGGAGAAGATATTAATATCGAAACAAGTGATGGAGAAGTTGTAAGACTTTTGAGAGAAAAGGCAAAGCAGACTGTCCAGTTGACTTTTCAGCGGCTTAAAGAGCGTATTGATGGTTTGGGTGTTGCGCAGCCAAATGTGTCTTTAGATGCCGCTAGAGATATGATTCTAGTAGAAGTTCCAGGAATTGAAAACCCAGAACGTCTTAGAAACATGTTGAAGCAAACGGCAAAATTAGAATTCTGGGATGTTTACCAGTACAACGATCCGGGTGTCATGGGGGCTTTCCAGAATGCCGATAGAATATTAAAAGCTGCCGGTTTAGATTCTACAGAATCGATTGTTCAGATGGATACAATCTTTACACCTACTTATGATTCCATAGGAAATGTTATCGATTCGGTTATGTCTATTCAAGAGCGTAATGATCCTTTTGGCGATTTAGGACCACTCCTAAGTAAATTAAGTCTTAATGGCTTAGGTGGTGTAGGGGCATATGCTCGCCCTGTCATCGGGGTGGCCGAAAAAAACAATAAAAAAGCGGTCAATGAATTATTAGCAAAACCTCAGATAAAAGCTTTATTTCCAGCAGACAGTGATTTTAGATGGTCACGTAAGCCTTTTAGAGATTACGAGACAGGAGAGGAAACGAATCAGTATGAATTATACATGATTAAAAAAGCGATTGGATCGGATAAAGCGCCTCTAGAAGGAGATGTTATAGTGCGAGCTTCTCAATCACCTGATCCTAATACGGGAGAATCTCAGGTGTCTTTACAGATGAATTCTAAAGGGGCTAAAAAGTGGGCTGACATGACCACAAAAGCATTTCAAGATAATCAGAGAAGTATTGCGATTGCTTTAGATGGTGAAATTGCTACGGCCCCTAGTGTTAATGGACCGATTACACAAGGTAGTTCTTCTATTACTGGTAATTTCTCTGTACAAGAAGCGGTCGATTTAGCTAATGTCCTAGAAATTGGTAAACTTCCAGCTCAGGTGGATATCGTTCAGGAATCTACAGTGGGACCGACTCTAGGTCAAAAGAATATTATTGCATCAAGAAATTCTTTGCTTGCCGGTCTTCTATTAGTCATGTTATTCATGGTGTTGTACTACGGTGGCGCGGGTATAGTTTCAATTATTTCACTAATAGCTAACATCATATTTATTTTTGGTGCCTTGGCTTCTTTTGGTACTGTTCTTACTGTGCCAGGTGTGGCGGGTATCGTTTTGACAATTGGTATGGCTGTGGATGCTAACGTGATCATCTTCGAACGTGTACGAGAAGAATTAAGAGCGGGTAAGTCACTTTTAGCCGCCATTAAAGATGGTTTCGGCTATTCATATTCGGCGATAATTGATGCTAACGTGACGACGATTCTTGTCGCCATTGTATTAGCATACTTTGGATTAGGACCGATTAAAGGATTTGCTGTGGTATTGATCATCGGTGTTTTATCCTCTTTATTCACGGCTGTTTTGCTTGGTCGTTTAATTATTGACTGGTGGACTGGTAAGGGTAGAAGTTTAAGTTTCTGGACTGGATGGTCAAAGAATATGTTTGCTAACATGACGGTGGATTGGTTAGGTAAGAGGAAGATTGCTTACGTTATATCGACAGTGATTGTTTTGGGTGGACTTGCGTCAATGTTTACGAAGAGTTTCGACTTAGGTGTGGATTTTAGAGGTGGATATCAATATACGGTTCAGTTTAATGACCATCCGGATGTTACACGTGACAACATTGCTCAAGGCTTAGAAGAAGTATTCGGATCAGCTCCTGTTGTTAAAGCAGTGAATACTGATAATACGTATAACATCACGACGGACTTCATGACAGATCAACAAGAGGTTCAAGGTGTTGATAGCGTGGTTATGACCACATTCCACAAAGGAATTCAGGCTGTTACTGGAGCTTCGGGATTAAGTTTTGATGATTTTAAAAATTCAGAAAGCGCGAGTGGTACTAAAGTGATTAGTTCGACTAAAGTAGGCCCAACAATTGCAGATGATATAAAGAATAGTTCTTTTAGAGCAGGAATATTTGCGTTACTACTAATTTTCTTATACATCTTTATTCGATTTAACAAATGGCAATATAGTTTGGGTGCGGTGGCAGCGCTACTTCACGATTCGCTAGTTGTCCTTGGTTTATTCTCTATTTTCTGGGGTGTTTTACCATTCTCTTTAGAAATTGATCAAGCCTTCATAGCGGCGATACTTACTGTTATTGGTTATTCGATAAATGATACCGTGGTTGTGTTTGACCGTATTCGTGAGTATCTAGGAATTTACACTAAGAAGTCTACGGATGAAGTGCTTAATATGGCCATCAATAGTACATTTAGTAGAACTATAATTACCTCGTTAACAACTTTGTTTGTAATCGGTATTTTATTTGTTTTTGGTGGAAGTAGTATCAAAGGTTTTGCATTTGCCTTATTGATAGGTGTACTTGTGGGTACCTATTCATCCATCTTCGTGGCGACTCCAATTGTTAGAGATTTATCTAAAGAATTGAAAGCTAAGCCTACAAAATCAACATCAAACGAAAGCTTCTCCCGACGAAAAGGGTAGAAATTTGACTGAATAGTTAAAAAGTGGATATAGATGTTGAACATTTATATCCACTTTTTTTTTGAATAACTATCTTATCTTTTCGTTTAAGAAAATAGATGACCTTGATTAAAAAACTCAACATATTACTTTTTTTGATTGTAAGTGTCATGGCATTTGAGTCATGCAGCTTTACTAAAAAAGTAGATAACGGTTTTTTGGCTTATGATTTAAAGCAGTAT
>JAHDBE010000258.1 GCA_020630555.1 Saprospiraceae bacterium | reverse complement strand
CCCATTATTAAATCGTTCCGCTATTTGTCTCGTTGTGATCACTGCACCTAGAGGATGACCATTACCGATAGGTTTTCCAAGAGTCAAAATATCCGGAACGACTCCTTGCGATTCGAAAGCCCAAAAATGACTTCCTACCCTACCAAATCCAACTTGCACTTCATCCGCAATACAAACACCACCCATCGAACGAATCTTAGAATAAACCTCTTTCAAGTAATTTTCAGGAAGAACGATTTGTCCTCCGCAACTGAGAATACTTTCGTGTATAAATCCAGCAATAGAGTCCTTCTCTGGATTTAGACTTTCAAGATCTTGAGCCACTTGACTTTCATAGAATTTGTCGAAAAGGTGTCTGTCCTTGGCACCTTCTGGAACATTTAAAACAATGGTCGAATGTGGCTGTCCCGATCCACCTTTACCATCAAACTTATACGAACTAATATCAATCGTATTAGACGTGTTGCCATGATAGGCGTGTTTTAAGGCAACTATATTTTTTCTTTGAGTTGATGATCGAGCCATTCGCAAGGCCAACTCATTCGCTTCACTTCCCGAGTTTGTAAAGTAAACAACCAATAATGGATCTGGGCATTTACTCAGTAATTCTTCTGCATAACATACAATTTCGCGATGTAAGTAACGCGTGTTTGTATTCAGTAATGCTGCTTGTCGCTTAAGAGCACGAACTACACTTGGATGTTCGTGTCCAACATGCGCCACATTATTCACCGTGTCTAAATACCGCCTTCCTTCTACATCCAATAAATATTGTCGATTTCCCCTAACCATATGAAGCGGCGAATCATAGGACAGACTATAATTTGGACCAAGAAGTTTTTTTCGCTTTCGCGAAATTTCCATCGTATCCAAATCTTTCTACATGCTTGGAATTTGGATAAAAAAATCGAATCGGATCTGGACAAATGGAGCTCCATAAACTCTTCTCTTTGGCGAAAGCCACACCGATAAAATCCTCGATCTCACCTAACATATCCAAAATGATCTGAAAATGTAAATGAGGAGGCCAAGTTCCGTTTTCGTTAATATCCCCTAATGTTGCAAACACCTCACCCCTACGTATCACATCTCCGCGATTCCACTTTGAGCTCGACTCAGACAGATGGCCATAAAGTGTAAAAAAATTAAAGTTGTCCAACTCGTGTTTTAATATAATGACTCCACCATAATCACCAGGAGTTGGATTAAACCCCACACCATAAACGACTCCATCCAAAGCTGCTCGAACCTCAGTAGTTGATTCTTTCCAAACATCCAAGCCTAAATGAAGAGTCCTCCATTGTTTACCAGAGTTATTTTCGAATTGGAAATTAGGGCTCAAATAAATCGGACGATTTTCTAGATATCCTCCGATACCCACATGTGCATCCCGATCTTCTAAATAGCGTTGTACCCATTTATGAAAATTACTGGGATCCGAATAATTAATAAAATTTCCAAGGGATTGACTTCCTATGCTTAAATCAAGACACTCTACGCGATCCTCAGAAATGTCAATTGGCGCAACTAGTCGAGTCGCATTTTTATCTAACCATTGAATAAATGTTTTTGAATTAGGATGAGCCTCTAAACCTATGCAATTTCTAAAACGATAATGGGCTAAATTTGGATGGATATCCTTCCATTGCTTTAATAATGTCCAAGCAGGTTTGGCACTAATCTGTAAATAGGGATTTTCTGGTTCATGAATAGCATTTTCCGCTGCAGCACATACGGAAATAAGTAATCTAGCCGCCACCAAACCATATAATACTTCTAATTCATTATCATGAATCGGGAAAACCTCATGATACGATTTTACCACATTTAAAATCGACGACATCGGATCGATTTGATTCATACCAGCGTATGCACAAGTTATAGCAAGTTCATTAATTGTTTCTGTATATAAAGCATCCCCAAAGTCAATCACACCAGTTATCTCATACTCGTAATCCGCATTAGACGCTAAAACATTCAATTCATGCAGATCATTGTGATTAATCGACTTTCTTAGATTTGGAAGTTTCGGTAAAACATGTTCTTCAAAATGATCAAAGAAGTACATGGCCAGTTTGTAATCTTCTGGTTCTAAATACTGCACTAAAATTTTTGATTGTAACAATCTCGAGGGATCCCATTTATAATCGCGATGTGCTTTACTATGATCAAAACCTACAAGTCCTTTTGAAAGAATACCCGCTGCTCTACCCCAGGACTCAAACAATCCTTTGGACCAAGGGCTAATAGATGTTAATACCTCTCCTTCTACCCAATCATGTAACCGAACATAAACCACCTCTCCACTAGCCAAACTGTATTCCACTGAAGATTTATTATTGATTTTATAAATCGAGGGAATATCTAATTGAATTCTCGTGGACAAATGATCCAGCATGGCTACTTGAAAGTCTTGAAATTCTGGTTCAAAGCCTGGGCGACTAATTTTTAAAGTATATGTCTTATCCTCGGCTTTGACCCTAAAATTATAATCTACCTCTCCTTGAAGCGATTTTAGCTCTCCATCTATCCCAAAACACTCTTTTAAAATATGTTTAGCCTCTTGTAAAATCATGTCTAATCTTTGTACTCATCGATTTTCTAAAATCTTCTGCCGTTTATTAAACTTTGAATGATTAAATTAACGAACCATGTTCGAAATAGTCCTTTTAATCTCAGTTGTTTCTGTAATTAGTGTTGTTTTCAAAATTAGAAAGCAATATAAACACCTAACTGAATCTGAATTAGATCGCGTTAGAAAAAATGCGTTAAGACCTAATCGTGATGATCACATTACTGCCCATCTCGGAGTATGTGAACAGTGCAGAAATCAATTGACTAAAAATTAATGCCATGTCTTTCAAATCACTTTGTACCCTGTTATTCTTTTTTACAAGTCTTATCCTTAATGCTCAAGAGGCTAAAGTCATCACAAATGATAAGGAAAAAGAGAAAGAGAAAAAACCGAAGTATATCAAGGATATACTCAAAGACGATGTAGTTACAGATAAGGGAATGTTTGATGTTCATCAACAAGATGGGAAATTGTTTTTTGAGATTCCAGATTCTCATATTGACAAGGATATGTTATTAATTAGCCGCATTTCGAAAATTCCATCCAACTTGAGCCCATATCTTAATGCAGGTTCAAAAACAGGAGAACAAGTTGTGAGATGGGAAAAAAAGAATGATCAAATTTTATTGCGCGTAAGGAGTTTTCAAAATGCAGCCGACGAAAACGACCCGGTGCATATTTCAGTTCAAAACAATAATTTCGAACCGATCATTCAGGCCTATAAAATCAAAGCATGCAATCCCGATTCGAATCGATATTTAATTGATGTGACTTCACTTTTCACCTCTGATGTCCAGGCACTGACAGGCCTAAACGGTCAGGTTAGGAAAAATCTAAAAGTGAAAGGCATGGACAAAAAGACGAGTATGATTGATGAGGTTAAGAGTTTTCCAATCAACATCGAAGTGAAGCACATCACCAGTTTCAATGCAGATCAACCACCTAGTTTGGCAAAAACGAAAGTAATTTCTATGCAAATGAATCAATCATTTATCATGCTCCCTGAACAACAAATGGAACCTAGATATTATGACGAGCGTGTCGGTTGGTTTACATTAAGTCAATACGATTACAGCAGTGACGCTTTAAAATCTGATCAAAAGAAACTCATTCGACGCTGGAAATTAATTCCTAAGGATAAAAAGGCTTACGCCAAAGGAAAATTAGTCGAACCCATAAAACCGATTGTATTTTTTATCGACCCAGCCACTCCGAAAAAATGGGTTCCATATTTTAAACAAGGTGTTGAAGATTGGAATGAGTGTTTTGAAACGGCTGGTTTTAAAAATGCCGTCATTTGCAAGGAGGCGCCTTCGAAAGAGGAGGATCCTGATTTCAGTCCAGAAGACGCAAGATATAGTGTTGTCAGGTATGTGGCTAGTACTACACGAAACGCCATGGGGCCTAGTGTAAGTGATCCTCGTACTGGTGAGATCATAGAAAGTGACATTATATGGTACCATAATCATCTAAGAAGCTATAGAAATAGATATCTCTTAGAAACCGGGGCTTCAAACCCCAAAGCGAGATCTCTTAATACTCCAGAATCTGAAATGGGCGA
>JAHDBE010000257.1 GCA_020630555.1 Saprospiraceae bacterium | reverse complement strand
ATACGGACCGTAAGAACATCGACATAGGGGTACCTGATTCATAATGGCTGCTCCGTCAACTAACCAACCAATGGCACCGATATCTGCCCATGTCAATGTGGGGTAGTTAAAAATGCTTGAATACTTAGCCTTTCCAGTGTGTAAATCATCTATCAATTCTGCACGTTCTACACCTAGGGTCTCCGCGGCGGCATAGAGATATAAGCCATGTCCAGCCTCATCTTGCACTTTAGCAAGAAGACCTAATTTTCTTTTCAAACTTGGTGCTCTTGTGATCCAATTTCCCTCGGGAAGCATCCCTACAATCTCAGAGTGTGCATGTTGGGAAATCTGGCGAATGAGAGTTTTCCGATATTTTTCGGGCATCCAATCTTTTGGTTCGATCCGAATTTCTTGATCAACTTTCTCTTGAAATTCTTTTTCCATATGAGCGTCCATCACACTGGTTTTTATTTTCTCTAAAGATACATTATTTAAACGTGCCTAACAACTGTTCGTTCTTAGGTTATAACGGCGTTATGAATAAATAGTTTTATTTCGTCTCTTGTCTTATCTGAATTCAGGGTTTCCTTTTTATTCAAAGTCCATTTTAAGGACGAAATGATCATATTCACAATCAATTTTGCTTTCATCTCTTTTTTAAAAACACCGGACTCCTGACCCAATTTTATCAGTTGTTCAAATTTGTTTTCATAGCTCTTGCGACTTTGACGAAAGTCTAACAAAGCAGATTCTGGCAAATGCTTCCATTCATCAGTAAACACGACAATCGAACTAGGTCTGTTTTGCGCAATATTTAAGTGCAAATCTATTATCCGAAACAACTTAAATTTTAGCGAATCTTCAACATTTAAAATCTCATCGATACCTTTGTTAAAAAGGTCTCCGCAACTTTGACAAATTTCTATAAGTATTTGTTCTTTCGATTTAATATGACTGTAAAGACTTGAGGCTTCTATTCCTACGCGATCTGCTAAATCCCGCATAGAGGCGGCTGGATATCCTTTTTCCTTAAACAGGTTTGCTGCTTGGATGTAGATTTCTTTTTTTCTCTGGGTCATTTGGTATCAAAATCTATGAAAACAAATTCCGATCTCGGATGAGACTGGCAGGTCAATACAAATCCTTTATCAAGCTCATCTGGTTCTAAGGCGTAATTCACATCCATGGCTACTTCTCCATCTTTAACAAGGGCCCGACAGGTACAACAAACACCGCCTTTACATGCGAATGGCAAATCTGCGCCATGATCTAAAGCCGCGTCTAGAACACTTTTTCCTCCATAATCTAAATCAAATTCAAACTGATCGCCATCTAATTGGATTTTAATTCGGGATGATTTTTCTCTATCGACTTTTGTCAATTTTTCTGCCGCAGATTTACGTACTATACCGTCTGTACTAAATAATTCATAATGGACTCTTTCAGAGGAGATACCGTTTGAGATTAAGTGATCTTTTAAACTTAATATCATTGGACCAGGGCCACAAAGAAAAACCTCGCTTATATCGGAATAAGAGAAAAATATTTTCCCTAACTGATCGACTTTTTCGGGTGTAATTCTTCCAGAGAAGAGAGGTGCAGAAGGAAGTTCTTTAGTTAAAAAGTGAAATACACTTAGACGATCTATATGTTCGTCTTTTAAATCTTCCAAGCTTTCTTTAAAAATTATGGAATCTACTTTTTGGTTTCCATAAAAGACCATCAATCGACTTTTGGGTTCGTTATCAATAATATCCTTTATGTGGGAAAGAATCGGGGTTATACCTGAGCCAGCCGTAAAAAAAACATAAAGCTTTTCTTTTGACGCATCTAATTCGTTGACGAAATTTCCTTGTGGCGGCATAACTTCAATCTGATCACCTACTTTTAAGTGATCATTGGCGTAATTAGAAAACCTCCCATTTTGAACCCTTTTTACTGCGACTCGCCATGAGTTTTCGCTAGGACTCGAATACAAAGAATATGATCTAGCAAGTTTTTCGCCATTAATTTCATGCCTTAGAGTTAAGTATTGTCCAGATCGAAAACTAAAAAGATTCTTTAATGATTCGGGAATATCTAATTCGATACCCACACAATCATTGGTAAGAGACATTAAATTCTTGATCTTGAGCTTATGATATTCATTATTGGACATACGAACACACGTTAGGCAACAAAGGTACAAAAACAACTCAAGTTTTGAATCGCCATTAAATGAGTATAAATTATACAAAGGGGGTAAATAGGGAAAGTGGGAGTCCCGAAAACATAATAATGTAAACTGTTTAAACAGTTTTTAATATGTTATACCGCAATTCTTACAACCATAACAAAATACCCTCATTCTTTTAATTGTAACAAGCCAATATCCAATCACTTCTAAACAGGAATATGCGACAAAGTTTTATTGCCCACTAAATTCATCCAGATCCAAAAGTAAACCCAAGAGTTGACCCTTGAAGAATATGATATTGAATGAATTCGAAAAGAATTGGAAGAGAAGAAAGCACGGAATTGCAAGCTTTGGTACAAGCTCAAAATCTAAATTGTTCTCGTCTTTGTCAAAAAAAAAGCCGCATTCATGTGAATGCGGCTCCAATATATTCTCTAGTAATGGCCTATAAACCATTTACATAAATAGTCAATTTACTTTTCAAATTAGACACTTTATTCTTATGCCACGTATTTTTCTTCGCTAATCTATCAATCATCGATACTACTTTAGGCAAGAACTCTTGAGCTTCTTTTTTATCACTCATTCCTCGCAATTTCTGAATCGCAGTACGAGCTGCTTTTTTATAATATCTGTTACGCAATCTGATTCTCGCGTCTTGAACTATTCTTTTCTTAGATGACTTGTGCTGTGCCATGTTTTAATTTTTCGAGCCGCAAAAATAGACTATTATCTGTGATAATGAAAGCTATTTCGCAAAAATATTATCCTTTTGATGGTGTTAAAAAGGGCACGAAATATGATTTAGTTACGATATTCGCTAATTCTTTCGGAAATAATTTAAAAACGATGGCAGATTACTCATACGTATTCAACGCACACCCAAGTTTTATCGAGGAAATGTACCTCAAGTATCAGACGAATCCAAACAATGTAGAAGACGGCTGGAGAAGCTTTTTTGAAGGATTCGAGTTTAGCCAAAACACTGATTCTAATGGCTCTTCTGTAGCAATAGAAGATCAATCAAAAGAATTTGGTGTGGCTGCGATTATCAATGGATTTAGAATGCGTGGCCATCTTTTATCTACCACTAATCCTATCAGAGATCGTAAGGATCGTAAACCACGACTCGATTTAGCAGATTATGGCTTATCTGAAACTGATTTAGATAAACCCTTTGCCGCAGGATCTTTAATCGGTATGGGAGGAAAAACACTGAATTCTATTATCTCAAAACTTAAATCAATTTACTGCGGAAACATCGGTTTTGAATACGCGCATATCGAAAATATGGAGAAGCGCCATTGGCTTCGAGATCAAATAGAAAAACGAACGATGTCAAGCGATTACGGTTTTGACATTAATAAAAAGAAAAGGATTCTTAGTCGCCTTAACGAAGCGGTGATGTTTGAGAAATTTCTTCATACTAAATACATAGGTCAAAAAAGATTTTCTCTAGAAGGAGGTGAAAACGCCATTGTCGCTTTAGATGGGATAATTAATTTAGCCGCTAGCGATAAGGTCGAAGAAGTAGTGATTGGAATGGCTCATAGAGGCCGCCTCAATGTGTTGGCAAACATCATGCGCAAAACTTACGAACAAATTTTTAACGAATTTGAGGGAACTGCAATCCCTGATTTAAGTTTTGGTGATGGTGACGTGAAATATCATCTCGGTTATTCTTCTCAAGTAGAAACTACAGCTGGTAAAAAAGTGCATTTGAAGTTGGTACCTAACCCATCTCACTTAGAATCCGTCGATCCAGTTTTAGAAGGTTTTGCTAGAGCTAAAGCCGATATTCTTTATGAAAGTGATTATGATCGTATTCTTCCAATTTTGATTCACGGGGATGCCGCCTTTGCTGGTCAAGGTGTGGTGTATGAAACCGTACAAATGAGTCAACTAGATGGCTATTATACCGGAGGAACCATTCATTTTGTAATTAATAACCAAATTGGTTTTACTACAAATTTTGATGATGCACGCTCTTCTACCTATTCTACCGCTAGCGCCAGCTTAGTGCAAG
>JAHDBE010000256.1 GCA_020630555.1 Saprospiraceae bacterium | reverse complement strand
AAGGAAATTCTTCTCATAGTAATTTTCTTTAGGAAAGGAGCTATCGATAAGACACAGATACATTTAAAAGTGCTGCTTGGTCAAAAAATTTTAACTATGACAAACTGTCTTACATATAATTTAAAATCTGTCATACTTACCGAGAACTTTTCCATTTGTACGAATGGTTACATATTTGTTACTAGCTAATCGATATAAATCGAGAATATGACTTACGATAATTTCACCATAAAGGCTCAAGAGGCCATTTTGAAATCTCAGCAATTGGCTGGAGGATTGGATCAACAAGGAGTAGATACCGTCCATTTAGTAAAAGGAATCATGGATACCGATGATAAGTTGACTGATTTCTTACTCAATAAAATGGAAGTTAATATTCCTCTTCTCAAAAGAGAACTCAACAAGCAAATTGAGAAGTACCCAAAGGTTTCTGGATCGGACAAGCAATTTTTAACGCCCGATGCAAATAAATCATTGAGTCGTGCTAAAAAATTATTAAAGGAATTTGGAGACGATTTTATCTCTATTGAGTTAATTCTTTTAGGTATCGTTCAAGGGAAAGATTCCGCAGCCAAGATTTTAAAAGATCAAGGTGTTACTCAAGATGGATTAAAAGCAGCCATTGTCGAATTAAGAAAAGGACGAAAAGTGAAAGATCAATCTGCAGACGGAAATTACAATTCGCTTCAGAAGTTTGCCATTAATTTAAACGAACGTGCCGAATCCGGAAAACTCGATCCAATTGTCGGAAGAGATGAAGAGATTCGACGCATCTTACATATTCTTTCCAGAAGAAAAAAGAACAATCCCATCTTAGTCGGTGAAGCAGGTGTTGGTAAAACAGCGATTGTTGAAGGTATTGCATGGCGGATCGTCAAAGGCGATGTCCCCGAAAATTTAGCGACTAAACAGATTTATGTTTTAGATATTTCCGCCTTAATCGCAGGTGCTAAATACAAGGGAGAGTTTGAGGAAAGATTAAAAGCGGTTATGAAAGAAGTGAAGTCCGCTAACGGAGAGATCATTCTTTTCATAGACGAAATACATACGCTGATTGGCGCTGGTGGTGGTAACGGAGCTATGGATGCGGCCAATATTTTAAAACCAGCTCTTGCTCGCGGCGAATTAAGAACGATTGGAGCCACGACACTTGACGAGTATCAAAAATATTTTGAAAGAGATAAAGCGCTAGTACGGCGTTTCCAAACGGTCTTCATTGATGAACCAAGCATTGAAGACACGATTTCTATATTAAGAGGAATCCAAGATAAGTATGAAGTCTTTCATAAGATTGACATTTTGGATGAAGCTTTGGTTGCCGCCGCAGAATTATCTAACAGATATATCACGGAGAGACAATTACCAGATAAAGCCATCGACCTTATTGATGAGGCTGCCGCCAAATTGAGACTTGAGCTTGACTCAGTACCCGATGAAATCGATGAGATGGATCGTAAAGTACGTCAATTAGAGATTGAGCGTGAGGCTATCAAAAGAGAAAAGAATGAGAAGAAGCTCAAATCTATAAATGAACAAATCGCCAATGCTAAGCAGCAATTAGATTCAATTACGGCAGCCTGGAAAAGTGAAAAGGAAATTGTCGATCAAATCCAGAATCTTAAAAAGCAAATGGAGGATCTCGAGCATCAAGCAGAAGTTGCAGAAAGGGAAAGCAACTTTGAATTGGTCGCTAAAATCAAATATGGTGAATTAAAGCAACTCGAAGATGAGGTCGCTCAAGCCGAAAAACGCTTAGAAGAATTACCAGAAGAAACGCGTTTTACAAATGAAGAGGTCACTGGAAATGATATTGCAGAAGTGGTAGCGAGGTGGACAGGAATACCCGTTAATAAAATGCTCAAAAGTGAGAAAGAGCGCTTATTAAATTTAGAAGACGAAATCGGAAAAAGACTTATTGGTCAGAGAGAAGCGGTAGTTGCCGTGTCGGATGCCATTCGAAGAAGTCGTGCTGGTCTGGGAGATGCTAAAAGACCAATTGGTTCTTTCATATTTCTTGGACCAACAGGAGTCGGTAAAACTGAATTAGCTAAAACACTCGCTGAAGTTCTTTTTGACGATGAAAAAGCGATCACTCGAATAGACATGAGTGAATACCAGGAAAAACATTCCGTATCTCGATTGGTTGGAGCACCTCCAGGATATGTGGGTTATGATGAAGGAGGTCAATTGACAGAGGCCGTAAGAAGACGTCCCTATTCTATCGTGTTATTAGACGAAATCGAAAAAGCGCATCCTGACACATTCAATATATTATTGCAAGTTTTAGATGATGGACGATTAACGGACAATAAAGGGCGAGAGGCAAACTTCAAAAACACGATAATCATAATGACTTCAAATATGGGGGCAAGTACCATATTGGAAAACTTTGAAGATCTTGAAGCCGTAGGTGACGAACATCGAGGGGATATTATTGAGACGACTCGATTAGAAGTTTTTGATGCTTTAAAGGAAAATCTACGTCCGGAATTTCTGAATAGAATTGACGATAAGATTATGTTTCTTCCATTAAATAAGGGAGAGATCAAAAAGATTGCCTACCTCATGCTTAAAGGAATTCGAAAGAATTTAGCCAAGCAAGAGATCAGCATTGAGTTTTCAGAAAGTGCCATGGATCTTATGGCAGATTTAGGATATGATCCGCAATTTGGGGCAAGACCATTAAAGAGAGTCATTCAAAAAGAAATCGTAAACGAGTTGTCTAAAAAAGTTCTAAGCGGTGATTTTGGTCCTGGGGATACTTTGTATATCGGAACGGACGCTAAAGGCTTCACTTTTTCTGAGGAACCAAATGATTCTGAGACTAAACCAAAAGTGGACAAAAAAGAAGAAGACATTGATGTCCGTAAGGCTAAAGCACTTAAGGATCTAAAAAAGGCAACTAAGGATGTCAAGGATATTGTAAAGGATATTAAGAAAGATAAGAGTAAGGATAATTAAAAAAATAGGGAGACCGTGCGATCTCCCTATTCGAAACAACTATATTACAACCGTATCAAACTTTCTGTAATTATTTCGTTACCCTGAATCAAGCTAACGGAATAAAAACCAGCTTGCCAGTCATAGGTATCCACGGTAATTGAAGAATTTTTGGCTTCAACCTTTAATAGTGTTTCACCTTTGTAATTTCGTATGACGACTAAAGTATTTAAATCACTTTTTAAATCAATAGTCAATTGTTCCTCCGAAATAGGGTTAGGATAAATACTAAATCCGCTGACTTCGGAATGATCTAAATAAATGGAACGCACCTGACTAACAGACTCGGTTCCATCCAGATCTCTTTGTAGTAAACGGTAATACAATCGATTTCCATCTGGTGATCGATCGACATACTGATATTCCATTGGAACATCACTGTCTACATGACCTTCTACAAAATTTAGGTCAGTCCATGTCACAGAATTCTCTGATCTTTGGACTACAAAACCTTCATTCTGTATTTCGAATTCTGTTGTCCACTCTAGAATAACATCATCTCGCACGTAAGATGCTTTAAACTTTGATAGTTCAACAGGCAAAAGGGGTGCCTCTACCAAGGCAATGACGGTTTCACATGTAGTTCCACCGCACATTCCATTCGTTCTACCTCGCGAAGCAATGTAGAGGTTAGGAATGTCGTCTAACAGAACAGTTGCAGTAAAAAGAATTGTACCGCAATCGTCTGAGACGGTAATTGGTCCAAAACACGTTGCCGAACTATACTCAGACTCGTCGAAATCGTCTGGATCTCCTACCATGAGTACATACTCGATAGAAGCATTTGATGCAGAGCATCTAGTCCAGTTTAAATCAACATCAATTTCCGCTTCAGTCGCATTTAGGGTGTCGATAGCGGTAATGATTGCTTCATAAAGTTCTGGGCATGCAGAGTTGGAATTGTCCGCACAAGCAATAGATGCTCCTGCTGGACATTGGGCTTTTGTGGGGTTATGAAAACAAAGTGTTGCTAAAGCAACGAATAAAATCGTTCTCATAATGTTTGGTTTGGTTGTTGCAAAATTTCAATTTCAAATCTATGACCTAACTCCTTTGTGTAGCACCACAAATGTGTGTTCGGTAATAATTCTTAGAGTAACGGTTAGATTTCTGTCATTAACGGTCGAAAGTGTTTGTTTCATAATTCACTGTCGTCCATAAGTACATTCCAAATAGTTACTGAGCTAAATTTCTGGATATTGATTAGTTGTAAAT
>JAHDBE010000255.1 GCA_020630555.1 Saprospiraceae bacterium | reverse complement strand
AGAAGTGATTTTCAAGATCAATATTCCTACCGTTAATTCCATATATCAACCGATTATCGGATTTGTGCGCTCGTATATATAAGATTAACTAACTTAGAATCAGATGAGTCGTCGACAAGTATATGGCTTGATTCTCTTTTTGATAATAACGATTTTACCAGCCAGCTCTCAGGTCGTATTAGATCGAAAAGAATTAGATACGGATTTTGGACTGAAAGAACGTATCGTCAATCATATTATTCGAGATAATTATGGTTTCTTTTACTTTTTTGGTGATAATTATGTACAAAGATTCGATGGGAGAACTCTAGAATTAGTAAATATTGAATCCTTAAGTTCCAATAATATAAATCCAGAAAAAATCATTGACGTAAGTCTAATGAAAGACGGTACGATTGTTTTAATTCTGGAATCTCAATCTGATATTTTCCATATAAAACCAGGCGGTTTAAAGGTGGATTCTAAACGCATAGGGCAAAGTCTCAAAATACTAAAATCGGTCAATCAGCTTTGGTGGTGTGATATTAAAACACCAAGAAGCATAGGAAAAATAAATGAAAATCTAATTTTAAAAGAAGCCTTGTATTCAAGTTCGATCGATCCTGTCCGTATCGAAGAGTTTGATACTGGAATTATTTTAGAAAACAATGAAGGGCAACTTTTTAAGATTGAAAACGAGGTTCAGGAGAATTTAAACATCAAAGGAAGACTTGCAAAAATATCGGATCGTCTCCTTTGCTTTTCTGAAGACAGCATTTCTTACTACCATGAATCTAATTTCAAACTTCTAGTAAAACATGATCTTGGATTCAAAGCTACTCTAGTCTCCAAAGACACTTTAGGAAATGCGGCCGTTTTTTATTCTGGAAGGTTTAGGTATATCGATACGATTTTAATGATAACAAATGATCTTAAGGTTTCACCTATACGTGAAGTGTTAGAAATCAACGATAAAATAAAAGACGCATATTTCGATGATATTAATGATAAATGGATCATTGGTACATATAATGGGGTTTACGTGTTTAACTTTCTACGAGATGGCGCCGAATTTATAAATCGTAATCCAGCGACTAAAAAAAGTGAATTTGGAAACTTGGTTACAGCACTATCTATTGATACAGCAGATCAAATTTATTTTGCAAGAGAAACCAGAGGCATTTTTAAAATCGATGATTCTCCAGAAAAATTTAGCCTAGCCGGTAATTTAGATTTCAGAAACAATATGAAGCTGTTTTACGACAGCATTAGAGATGTTCATTTTCTACTCGGTTTCAGATACGATGGAAAAACTAATCTCAAGCGTATCGATTTTAAATCTAATTTTCATAAAAATTTTGTCATCCCATTTAAATGCATGGATATAATGGTCATGAAAGACGGAGGAGTTCTTATGACGGGATATGACGAAAGTAATGATGAAGGAATTTTAGCTAAATACAACTACGAGAATAATGACTATCGCGTATTAAAACAATTCCAGCCTAGAGTAAGAACAGTCAATTACTTTGAAGAATTAAATCAATATTGGGTCGGTGCTTATGAAGGATTATATATTCTGGATGACCAATTCGAATTAATTGATGTCCTTAACAGTGGTCGCTTACAACTAGAAAAAAGAATTCTTAAAGATCATGTTGTTACGATAGAAAAATTTAATGGACATATTTTCATAGGACTTTATGGTGGCGGACTTTACATTATAGATAAGAAGGAACGCAAAATTGTAAAGTCCTTTACTGAAAAGAACGGACTGTCGGATAACAACGTCATCTCCTTTATTCGTGATGACAACAAAAACTTATGGGCCGCAACATTCAATGGATTAAATGTTTTAGATACAAGTTATAACATAATTAAAACCATTTATGATCATCAAGGATTAAGCAACCGAGAATTCAACTCTAAAGCAGTTGCCAAAGATTCAGATGGAAATTTATATTTCGGAAGCTTGAACGGTATCACCAAAATAAATCCAGAAAAAGTACTAAACTGGAAAAACAGTTTTGGATTTTATATCGACGATATTACCAGTTATAATAAGAAAGAATTTGAGCAGTTTAAACAATACAAACCTTTCAGCATTTACAATTCCACAGATTCGTTAGTCCTTCATTATAGAACTCCAGATTATTTTCAACAACCTTACATTAAACCGGACATCAGTCTTGATTGTGACATACAACATTCCATCGGTGATGGGACTATAACAATTAATGATTTTAATACTTCGAATGTTCATATGGGTTTTCTAATTGATGGCGTTCCAAGATTAGAAAATCAATTCTTTTCAATAACTGAAGATTATCGAACAGAATTAAAAATACTCGGGATAGCTTTATTGGTTATTCTACTTTCCTTTTTTATAGCGCGATTAATTATTGACAGAAATAAAAAAAATGAAAAGATCAAAGCAGAATTGACAGGAAGAATCTCACAATTACAACTGAGTTCGTTACAATCACAAATGAATCCCCATTTCATATTTAATGCACTCGGTGCCATTCAATACTTTATTCAAACGAACAATACCGATAAAGCCGACGAATATCTTTCGGACTTCGCCATGTTAATGAGGAAAATTTTAGAGTCTTCGAAGGCTAGGTTTATTTCACTTACCGAAGAGAAAGAATTGCTCGAATTATATATACGCATCGAATGCATGCGATTTGAAAAGCTCTTTGAATATGAAATCATAGTGCAAGACGGCGTAGATGGAGATTGTAGAATTCCCCCAATGGTTATTCAACCCTTTATAGAAAACGCCATCAATCACGGCTTGTATAATTTAAAAGACCGTAAAGGAAAATTAAGATTAGAATTTTCGAATATAGATGAAAATGGTGTTCGGTGCATTGTACATGACAATGGAATAGGAAGAAAAAAAGCAGCTGAACTTCGTTTAAAGAAACATAAATCAAGAGGAATGCAAATTGTTTCTGAACGTATAGAAACAATTAATTCCAGTAAAAAAATGTTTATAGAATTAGAAACAAAAGACCTATACAATAACGACATAGCCTCAGGAACCAAAGTTCAAATAGATTTTTATTACCCCAAGTAATAACTAATTAGAAAACAATTTAAATGAATTTTGAAGCCATTATTGTCGATGATGAGCCCAAGTTAAGGGAACTGTTACATATTAAGCTGTCTCAACATTGTCCTGAAATTCAGGTTTTGGGAATGTGTGAAAATGTCGACGACGCATACGAAAAAATTACTCTACTTAAACCAAAATTGGTTTTCCTGGATATCGCTATGCCGGGTTCATCTGGTTTTGATTTATTGGATAAGTTCGAATCCATAAATTTCGAAGTCATTTTCGTCACTGGTTTTAATGAATATGCTCTTGACGCTCTTAAGGTAAGTGCGGTGGATTATGTTTTAAAACCGATCAGTACAGAAAGTCTAAAAGAAGCAGTCGCTAAAGCCAAATCTCGAATTATAGATAAATATAAAGCAGATCGTTATGATGCCCTTAAACACAATATTAACAACATCGGTGATCAGAAAACAAAGATTGCCATCCCAGGGAACAATGTGTATGAATTTGTGATCGTAAAAAATATAATTCGATGCGAAGGTTGGCAGAAATACACAAAAATTTATTTGGCGGATCAGCGATGTATTGTGAGTTCATACAACATAGGTGTTTTTAAAGAAATGCTGGAGTCCTATGGATTTTATAGCACCCACAAATCACATCTTATCAATAAACAAGCCATTGAAAAATATCTTAAAGAGGGCACAGTTATTTTAACCGATGGAAGTCATGTGCCCGTCGCTAGAAGACGGAAAGAAGATTTTATGGAAAATGTCATCAACAAATAATCCTACCGTTAATCTCATGCGATTTACCGTTCGTTGGGATTATCTAAATGTCATTTTTCAAAAGAATATATTTAACGACGAAATGAAATGCTTCATACAAGCTACTCTGACCCAATGAGCATATGGTTAAGTTAATGTGATCTTCATTTCATAATACCAATTGAAGATTCAAAAAGGGAGACTAAGGTCTTCCTTTTTTTGTGAGCTAAATTGTAGTCCTTATTTTTAATTACCCTTAAATATTACCCATATGGGTGTAGTGCTAATATTTAGATATGCGCTCTTTTGTAATGAAGAGAAATGCAAGTCATGGCCAAGTTTATAGAGTTAAAGAAGAGAACGACTCCATCAAAGAATTTGAAGAGAGAGTCAAAGAATAGTATCCC
>JAHDBE010000254.1 GCA_020630555.1 Saprospiraceae bacterium | reverse complement strand
GCTGAAGTTTTTGCTGCATGTACATTTCGTGCAGCAGCAGCTCTTGGTCTAAACGATAGGGGCACATTAGAAAAAAACAAATTAGCGGACATATGTATTTTTCCGACCCATGATTACCGAGAGGTTTTATACCACCAAGGTGAATTAAAACCTAACGCAGTGGTTAAAAACGGAAGTTTCGTAGCCTTATAAAAAATTAGAAATAAGCACGAACAAGATACAATGAACAAAGTCAATCTACATACCCATTCAAATTTTTGTGATGGTTCTAGCCAATTGAAAAACTATGTAGACAAAGCAATAGAGCTCGGTTTCCAAGGCATTGGATTTTCTAGTCATGCACCAATAGGATTCAATACTGATTGGCATATGAAAAAAGAAAAATTTCATACGTATCATCAGCAAATTGGTAAATTAAAGACCGATTACAAAGGTGAAATTGAAATTTGGTGTGGTTTAGAAATTGATTTTTTTGATAATGATGAATATGAATTTGATTTCAATAATTCGAACCTGGACTATTCAATTGGCGCTGTTCACTACATTAAACCAGACTCTAATTATTGTATCGATGAATCAAAAGAGAAACTAAAAAACATACTTAAGTACGAATACCAAAGTGATAATAAATCCTTGATTAGAGAATATTATAATACAATAGTTGCTATGGTATTCAAAAGAAAGTTCGATATCATTGCACACTTCGACCTAATCAAAAAATTTAATACGAACAATTACTTCTTTGACGAAAATGCTAAGTGGTATAAAGAAATAGTATTTGAAACAATAGATAAGATTAAGGAAAAGGATCCCATAATTGAAGTTAATTCTAGAGGGTTTTACAAAGGTCAAACGAAAGAATATTATCCTAGTAAATGGATATTAAAATATTTAATCAGTAATGGTTTTAGAATTACTGTTAACACGGATGCTCACACACCATTCGAGATTAACAACGAATTTGATAGTATGATACAGAATTTAATAACTTTGGGATTAAGTGAAATTAGTCTTTTTAAAAATAATGAATGGGTGAAAGAAAGTTTGTAGTTAACGCTTATTAAGGCATACTTCCTTTGGTTGTGCATCCGGATATAATTCACCGAGTACCGGCTAATTTTCGGTTATGGATAAAAAAGATTATATGAAAAAGCTCTCTATATTTTTGATGATTGCCTCTACCGCATTACTGGTGTCTTGTGGTTGTGGATCAGATATGTCTGCAGGCAATTTTGACTTAGATCAAAGTTCTATAGACTATTTAGTTTATAGTGGAGACGAAAGCCTCAGCTTTAAAAGCGCAGAAGGGGAAGAATTACGATTTACTTCAGCATCGGGTCTTCAACGAGAAAATATAAGTATTCCCATTCGAGAGTTGTGCAACAATGGACCATTTGATTCCCAATCATTACTTTTTCGAGGAGAGCGTCGATCCATTCATTTCTCCAATAACAATCAATCTATCAATCTATTTTTTAATGTCGAAACTTTTGCGGAAATCGATGAATCACTAGATACCATGCCCGTATTTGATATGCTTCGAATTAGTATCAATGGCACGTCTTCTTTGGTATTTAGTAAAATCATTAAACATCATCAAGGGAATGCCAGCGAAAAATGGAAGACTCAAGAATTAAACGAAGCGCAACGAATTGGAGATATAGAATTACTAGGCGTTAATTTTAAGGACGTATATCACTCCAATTCAGGCGACGGCATGAGTGTATATTACACTAAAGATCAAGGATTGATAGGCTTCTCATTTAACGAAAACGAATTACACGTCTTAGCCAACTAACATACCTAAGCATATTTTACTTAAAATTAGTGACAGCCAATCGGAGACCCGGGAGGCAAGGACGGCAACTCGGGCAGTACAAATTCCTCCTCCGTTCGACTTTCTTTAATCAGATTAATTATATATAATTCGTGTGCCTTCCTCTGGAGATGCTCGCTAGGTTTTTTGGACAGATCATTGGCAATTTCCGTAAGTAAACATTCAATCTCAGCTTGAATTTGACTATCCACATTTTCCTTTTTAAGTGTTGCCATTAATTGCATAACCAATGCCTTTTCCTTTATCATCTGAATTCCAGTGGAATGCATTCTATCAAAGATGCTCTTGTATAATCTGTATAGGTAATTAATACTATTCCAATGACTCGAGTCCATTCTGTTCAGACGTGCCAATCGCTGTGGGTGCACCATTAATGATAACAATTGATGCGTTAATGCAGCAGCTGGCTCATTTTGGTCAAACAATAATCCCGTTTTCCCAGAAAAATATTCTCTAGTCCTAGAATAACCCATTGCAGGGGGAGGTATGATCTTTAACAAATGCTCGGGAACTGTAAGATGTTTTTCTTCCAAACAAGTCAATAAAATCATCATAGCCTCTTTTTGCCGATCCACGGAGACTATCTCTAAGGGTATAATTTCACCTGTCTTACCACTGTAATCGTAATTATAACCTCCTATTAATTTTACAACAGCTTCTAATTGATAGCGGTGCATAAGGTAAGCAGGCACTAAGATTTTTTCCAATTCCGACATGGCCTGGGTTTCACTAAGTGCATTTTGATTTAATTGATTCAAGCTATGAAACCTTAAATCAAGAAGTCTTGACAACTCCCCTACTGGATCATTGCCGTTGTCCCATAAATGGGCATAAGGATGCAATCCACCAATTGGTCGTGCATCACTATCCGAAATAAATAAAAAACCCTTTTTCTTATTCTCGGAAATATGTTCTTTTAATGCATTGGTTTCATCCGAAATATCCCATTCCGTATAACCGTATTGAATGGCACGTTTATCCCAAGCTCCTATTTTATCATCGTATGCGTTTGTGAAATCTAAGTCAGCATTAATCAAATGGATCAATGGATGCGGGTAATCCATAACCGATGCCCTATCATTAGCACTTGAAGCAAAATTATGCGCGAGACCTAGCGTATGGCCTACTTCATGAGCTGAGAGTTGTCTTAGTCTTGCCAATGCCAATTCTTTTAATCTTGGATCGTCGCTAGATGAAGCAATACCTTGAGCAATTAAATAATCCTGACGAACCCTCAACGAACCCAATGAGACATGTCCCTTAATTATTTCTCCTGTCCTTGGATCCTTTATAGAGGAGCCATATGACCATCCTCTTGTACTGCGATGAACCCATTGAATGACATTGTATCTTACATCCAATGGATGGGCATCTTTGGGCATTTCCTTTACTTGAAACGCATTGATAAATCCTGCAGATTCAAATGCTTGATTCCACCATAAAGCTCCTTCTATTAATGCCGATTTGATTGGTTCCGGACACCCTCTGTCCAAATAGTAAATGATGGGTTCGATGGCCTCACTTTTTTCAGCTCCTTTATTTTTTTTATGTAGGCGATGTCTGTTGATCCATCGTTTTTGAATGTCTTGATTTATCGGAGTGGCGTAATCAAAAAAACTAGAATAAAAATATCCACTTTCCGGCATAAAACTTCTAGGCTCATACTTATCGTCAGGTAAACGAATGAACGAGTGATGCATTCTAACAGAGACTATGCGATCATCTGCAGCAACTGATTTTATGTATTGGTGTTTGGCTTGACCAACAAAGCTCACAATTGCTTCAAATTCTGAATTGTCTGGAAAATTTAAGGTTCCCTCTTTATAAATAGCGGATCTGGACTTATCCCATTTATAATCACCTTGTTCTTTGGTTTTTAAAATAGCAGAAACATTATGAGCGTCGCGACATAAAAAATCTTTTAAATCAATATAAATCGCATCATCTGTTTCATTAGCTATTGTGAAACCCCAAATTATAGCTTGAGCAAATGCTTCCTCTACAGATTTAGCCTCTTCTCTATTTGGACTAATGGCTCTAAACTTTAGATTGGATTGTTTTAATAAGAGTTGTTTACCGGAGCGATAAAATGAAACCAATTTTTGTTGACCTAACTGCCCTCTATCCAATCCAATATCGTTAGATCCTATTCCAGCAGCCAGACTATTAACATACAGAAATTCATCGGACAAACGTTGCTTGGGTACTTCTAATAAAAGAACTCCAGTTTTATCATTCCATTCATAATTAAAAAAGCCATCTGACTTTTGTGCTGATATATCAAATAGAATGAATAAGAAGCAAGCAGTTGTAAAAAATAGGACTCGTAACACCATAGCGCTTTATTAGTGTTACTAATATCTAAATTAATGCTTGTCAAATACCAATGAAGGGTAAT
>JAHDBE010000018.1:3849-25502 GCA_020630555.1 Saprospiraceae bacterium | reverse complement strand
AGATTAACAACCCAGTATTATTATCAACGGAAATTTTCTCCTAATGTGATTGGCAATATATATCCAAGTCGTTTTCCAAACTTGTATAAAGGCAAACAATTAATCATATCTGGAAGATATCCTGAAGCAGATGAGGTAGAGATGACCCTAACCGGAAAAGCATTTAATGTGCCTGTAATTTATAAATTCAACATTGAATTAAATGACTATCCAGATCCAGACATGTCCATTTTGCCAAAAATATGGGCCAAACAAAAAATAGACGATCTCAAATTAGAATACTATTTAACAGCTCTACAACTTCAAGATAGTATTCAGGCAGAAATAGATTCAACCAGTACATGCTATGGCGTAGTGGCTACCACTTTTAATAGCTTTGAAGACAATTCAGGAGGTGGTGTCGTAGAAACACAGGATATATCTTTAGATCAGTTATGGGGAGTACAAATAGGTCCTAATCCATTTACAGATTTTCTAGACATAAACATAAAACTTTATGAATCCGCGAATGAACCAATAATTATTGAACTCATAGATCAATTAGGACGCGTTCTTAGTACAGAGATAATTTCTTCTCCACGAAAAACAAACCAATTAAGAATAGAGGATCTTTCGGGTCTGGCACCAGGTATCTACTTCATACAAATAAAAACTAAGACTCATTCCAAGGCCATAAAATTGACGAAAGTCTAAAAATATCAGGGGAGCCGCGCAAGCTGCTCCCCTGAACAAACACTACAACTCAACTAATTAATTCTGATTGGCACGTCTGATGACGTCATTTCCACTACCTCCCGCTTTCTTCTTAGATTTTAAATGACGGTTTCCAAACTTGTAACTAAACTGCGCGTTAACCTCAGGCGCGTACCATGTTGTATTTATGTCTAAATCCATATTGGCATAGTCCACTCGACCAAACCAAAATCGATTTAATATATCATCTACTCCTATCGAGAACTTAGCTTGATTATCCCAAAACTTTTTACTCACTCCAAGGCTAATACCATACAACCACTCGGAATCTATAATTCCCTCTCGAACACCACTGTTATACCATCCACCCAATTCGCCATTCCAATCCCCCGGTAAATTATATTCGGTCTGAAAAAAAGCAGTTAAACTCCATTTGCTTGGATCGAAAGTCTGTCCTAAATATTCACTATCAAATTTTAGATAATTTGCAATAAATCCTCCGTACCCACCCGCTACGCCAGGTATGGCCTCAAGGGGAAAGAACAAACTTGTCTCAAATACTTGTCGCTTATCCATATTAATAGTTACGCGATTCGCCTCGCCAGTTTCGTCATTTTGTTCAGTAACCTCGACCATGACATCATTACTCCTTTTATACTCAATATTGAAAAACGGTTGGCCATCTGCACTAATGCTAAATTTCGTACTATGAGTTAACTCTGGTCTTAGATTAGGATTACCCCTTTCAAAAGTGAAAGGATCGTAGTAATACACGAAAGGATTAAGGGTCGAATAACGTGGTCTGTCAATGCGATATGAGTAAGCGAGATTTGCCGCTAACGGACCGAATAATTCTCTCGAAACACTCATACTTGGAAACAACTTTGATATAGTGCGATCCAGAGTACTGTCTAAGGTAACGGAGTAACCTTCGGAATATGAATGTTCATATCTTAAACCTAGTGTTCCTTTCCAAGTCCCTATATCCCAGTTTAATTTTCCATAAGCAGCAGAAATGTCTTCAGTAAATTTATAGTGATTACTTTGAAGATTATTAATAACCCACTCCCCTTCAGCATTTTCATCCTCGTCAAAAGCACTCAGGTTATTGTCTAAATCTGCCATACTATATTTGACACCTGTTTGAAATGTATATTTTTCATTCAGTGGCTTTGTATAATCAAGCATACCAACCATAATTTTAGTATCACCTGGTTGCACATAACGCTGACCTAAAAATCTCTGAGTTGCCGAAGTGTTTGAATTGGTCAAAGTATTTTCACTATCAATCTTAAAGCGTGCTAAATTGATATCTAAATTTAATTTTTGCCCTGATGAATCTATATCATAGGTGTAATACGGATTAAAGGCATAAAAATCCCAACTCCTATCCTGATCGTTTATGGTCTGTAATACGTAGTCTTCGCTGGATAAAAAATTAATGTCTGTCGTATTAGTTGTCTCGTATTCATTATCCGAGTGAACATATCTCGAATTAAATCCAATTCGTTGATCATCTGTCAAGTCATAATCCATAGTTAAATTAGCCCTATAACTTCTGGGGTCGGCTGGTGTGACAGTTTTTTGATCATATATATCATCACCTACTGTACGCAATAAAGTGAAGTCCTCTTTCCACGCATTTTGATTATAACCTATCCCACTTTGGATGTTTAATTTCCCTTGGTGATGGCTAAGATTCACCCCTCCATTATATGCCCATATATGATTTCTTGCAACACCAATTCGAGCTGTCCCATTAGTGCCCAAAAACACATTTTTCTTTAGAATAATGTTGATTATTGGACCACTTCCTGATGCGTCAAACTCGGCTCCTGGCTGATGAATCACTTCGACTTTTTCAATATTATCTCCAGGCATCTCTTGTAACAGAGATTGAATATCCATGTATCGCGTGGACTTACCATTTATTAAAATGGTCACATTACCCTGACCAGCTAATGACAATCGATCGTTAATGACAATCATACCCGGTACCTTTTTCATAACATCTAAAAGATTACCATTTAGACTAGTCAGATTGTCCGCCACATTTACCACCATGCGATCAGGTTTCTGTTCGAGTAATGGTTTGCGTCCTTTAATGGTTACCGTTTCAAGAGTGGCTGCATCCTCCTCTAAAACAAAGTTTGTTCTACCCGTGTATCCAGGAATCCCAACATTTAAAATTCTATTGGGTTTGTAGCTGAGCATGGAAGCTTCTAAAAAGTAGGTACCCTCATTTATATCCTCAAGAATATATCTTCCTTCATCATCTGTCGAACTTGCCATAACAATACTACTATCTAATGAGGAATAGAGTACAACATTAGCAAAAAAGATGGGTTGGTTTTCAGTATCTAGAACAATGCCGTCTAGTCGTTGGGCACTCCCAAAATATGCAGAAAAACACAAAAGAATAATAAGCAGATTTTTCATTGTAGTGTTGTTAGGGTAAGGATGTTGGAATCCAAATTAAAACTACACTTAAGCCTTTTTATTATAATTTTTTTATGACTACCGAAGGGATTTTATCGATAAACGTGTTATGCCGATGTACCACTAAGTAATTTTCGGTACATGACACAAATAAAAGCAGTAGGTACTCTGCTATAAAAAAGTATCATAGCCATCAGATTTACTACACTTACTCTGAAGTAAGAATTATGCTTGTATTTTCTGGCACTAACCAGAGCTGGATTTTTTATAATATTCGGTTTTAAATTAAGTCGTCTTAATTTTCGAGTCAGCTCAAAATCTTCCATGATTTCACATCGCTCATCATAAGGACCGTAGCTTTCAAAAAAAGTACGATTAAAAAAATGTATTTGATCACCACCCCCCGCAAACCACCCATTACGTCGCGTAAACTTTGCATTTCTTTTTAGCCGATGGTCATTAGAATCAAAGTCATAACAAAACCAGCCATACTCGGAAGTTTCCAAGGCCTCTATAATATCATTATAATAAGTTATTGGCGGCTGCACATCCGCATGCAAAAAGGCTACGCAATGACCGGTACTTTCATAAAATCCTTGATTCATCTGGGTGGCGCGGTTAGATATTTTAGACTCTAAATACTTAGCACCTGTACCTTTGATTTCCTTTTCTGGTAACAGGGAGGAATCGCATGAATTAACAACGATGATTTCGAGATTATTTTTGTCCGCATGTTGATATAAAAATTCGATTCGTTTAGCAACAAGAGGCCACTCATTGAGTGTTGGTATGATAATACTTAACTTCACTTCAGCAATTTAATATTATGCGCTTAGTCCTAAGTATTCTATCTCTTTTTATTTTTTTGCCTTTCGGCGAATGTCAAATAACGGATTCACTGTACCTCAATAATCTATCCATAGAGTTACTGCATCAAATAAAAAACAAGGAAAGTACTACTGACATTCAAACCATACTTCAAGATATTCCATTGACGAAAGCAGAAGAACTATTAAATGACGATCGTAAAAAAATAGCTTTTTGGTTAAACGTCTACAATGCATATATCCATTTGATCTTAATTAAAGACGAAAGCCTATTTAAAGACAAGGGCAAATTCTATAAGGATAAGCACATATCTATATTTGGTTTAGAGCTGAGTTTTGATGACATCGAGCATGGCATCATTCGCGGATCTGAATACAAATATTTTTTAGGGTATTTAAAAAAGTTTAGGGTTCCTGATTGGGAAAAACGTCTACGCGTCGAACAAAAAGATGCCCGAGTTCATTTCGCACTTAATTGTGGCGCCATTGATTGCCCCCCTGTAGATTTTTATTCTCCTTCAGACTTAATAGAAAAACTGGAGATTAATACGGCTAACTATTTAAGGGAGAAAAGTTACTTTGACGAAAGTCAAAACACCCTACGAATTACTCCTCTCTTTAAGTGGTTTATCGGAGACTTTGGTGGGTCTAAAGGAGTGAGACAAATTCTGATCCGTCATAAAATATTAGACAAAAATTCGGAGGCAAAAATAAAGACTACTACTTACGATTGGACTTTAAAACTCTATGCATTTAAGTAAAATTAAAATGCCTCACCAATGGTGAAATAAAAATTGAAATCCTTAGGGGTAAACGCAAAATCTAAGCGAAGATTAAGTGCGTCTTTTTTCTCAATGGCATAGCGTAATCCAAATCCACCCGCCGGAAAAATTTTACTCTTAAATATAAGGCGATCGATATCATGACTTAGTGTAGAAAGCGATCCAAATGCCACGCCATTTAATTTCCAAATAAACGGAAATCGATATTCGACCTGCATGGTAATCATATGTCGATCCATATATCGACGATCTGGATAACCACGCGCGTTTTTGGCATTACCGATATAGTTTAAATAAAAGAATGGAACCTCACCATGGCTAAAACTGGATTGCCAATTTAGTGCTAGAACATGATTTTCTCTTATCGATTTAAAATAACTGGCGTCTATATTAAACTTAGAAAAATTATAATCACTACCAATCCAATCAGCAATTTGTCTATACTCTACTTCGGCGCGAAAACCTTTATTCGGAAAATAAATTCGGTCTCTCGTATCCCATTCAATGGCTGCCGAAAATGCATTGTAGTTTGCGTCTTCAACTCCTAAAATTTCACCTGTTCGTAAAACTCCAAGGCTATCAAATTGGGTGAAATTAAGTTTGTCATAGCCATACTTTAAACCAATCCAGGTATACGAATTTATCTGCCGGACAGAACTTAATCGAATTCTTGGATAATTAACAAAGTATTTTTCCAGATCCTCACCTCGTGATTGATCTCCAATGCCATAAAAATTATATAGAAAACGGTAATAAGCAATCTCTCCTGCAAACTTGTATTTGTCTTCATCCCAATAGACCTGAAACGGTAATAAAAACAACCACTGTTTATTTAAAGTATAAACCATCCCAAACTGGATTTGACTAGGTCGACACATTTTGTTTTTAGAAGGACGAAAATTAGAAACACCTGTTATACCAAAACCCCAACGCGTCTCAGGCAGGTAAAAAACTAGGGGAAGAATTAAAGTTTTCGGTTTTTGTTCTATTGTATCTACATCTTGAGCAGAGACCTTTTCTGTATACAGGAATACTAAAATTAAAGTTAGTATTAAATGGTATCTCCTCATTTCTCGAAAATGCAAAAAACTTCAGTGCCTAAACGAGCTTTGATGGAATTATATGATGGCTCAAGGATTTTAATTTTAAACAATCTTGAAAAGAGACGTCGATATTCTTTTTGGCTTCCGCCAAAAGGAGGACCAGATCTGTTAAAATCAATATCAAAAAGCAAACCCACAAGTTTAGATCTGGCTTTTAACAAGGAATGCATTTTTTGCACATAAGCCACACGTAAAGAAGGATCTAATGCACAAAAGAAGGTTTGTTCGATTATTAAATCATAGGAACCCTTATGTTCGAAAAAATCTTGACAATGAATTTGATCCTCTGGAAAATTTGGTACTCTTTCGCGAAAGCGCGAAGTGGCCTCTAAAGAAACGTCCAATACATGAAGATTACTAAATCCTTTACCCCAAAGATATTCTGCTTCATAGGCATTACCTGCACCTGGAATTAAAATAGATATATCAGGATTTTCTATTTGATCGAAATATTTGACCAAGGCTGGTGAGGCATAACCAATGTCCCATCCTGTCTCGCGTGTTCGATATTTTTCATTCCAAAATTCAGAATTCAATTCCATGCGATAAATGTAAAAATTAGGGATTAGATGTACTTAAGAATAAATTTATATCTTAAGAAAAAATGAAACATGGAAAAACCGAAAATAGCAGGAACAAGTCCTATAAAAATAGAATTAGAAGAAGGAAAACGTTATGCCTGGTGCACTTGCGGATTAAGTGAGAAACAACCTTTTTGTGACGGAGCTCATAGAGGTTCAGAATTTAGTCCACTAAAATTTATTGCAGAAGAATCAAAGACTGTACATCTATGTACATGTAAACAAACAGGAAATCCTGGCTTTTGTGATGGTTCACATAATAATCTATAAAAAAAAAGAGGGCCATGCGTATGACCCTCTTTTCTTTTATGTCATCGATCTCTTATTAAGATTTAAATACAGCTTTAATATCTAAAACGAAATTATCATCGATGGCTTTGTCACCTAGGTTATCAAAAAACGAACCCGAGCCATATTTTATATCATATTTTGTACGATCTATTACTATACGTCCTTTCACCTCACTGTCTGTAGAGTTCACAGAAAATGAAATTGGCTTAGTAATTCCTTTAATGGTTAATTCACCTTCCACAATGTAATCACCGACTCCGGCTTCCGGAGTTATTTTAGTACTTACAAATTTGGCTTCATTAAATTCTTCAGTACTAAAAAAGTCTGCGGATTCTAGGTGTCCTTTCAACTTCGCAGCTCCGCCTCCTTTTAAATCAGTTACCTCTATTGAGGTCATATCTACAGTAAATTTTCCTTTCACTATTTTACCATCTCTAAAAACAATGTTTCCATCTTTTAGATTAATAGTGCCATTGTGTTGACCTAGAACCTTTTTACCTGTCCATTCTATGGTAGAATTTTCGATATCAATACCCATAGGGTAATCCTTTTGAGCGTGTGATAAAAAGGCTAAAGCCACAAAAAGAATACTAAACATCCATTTAATCATATCTATTAAATTTTTTAGGTTCGTTAATACTTTGTCATAAACGAAGATTTCTGATAAATGTTCATTTAAGATCAGTTGTTTTTTAACAATTGTCCGCAAATGCTCAATATTAAGGCTTTCTTGGAAATGAAGGTCTCACTTCGATCTTACTCGGCAATGTTCGGCTATCCATATGAAGTAAATCGATTACAATTTGAGCGATGTCTTCTGGTTGTATTTTCCATGCATCGCCATCCCCTGGGGTTCTACCATTAAAATGAGTAGATACTGAACCTGGCATTATAGTCGTGGTTTTAATACCAAAATCTCGTAAATCTAACATCATGGCCTGGGTGAATCCGACGAGTCCAAATTTACTAGCATTGTATGCGGTACCTCTTGCAAAGAAATTAGTTCCTGCCAAACTAGCAATAGTCATGTAATAGCCTTTAGATTGTTTAATTAACTCCAAAGTGGATTTAACCGTGTGGAATACCCCGGTCAGATTTACATCAATGGTTTCATTCCACTGATCCAGAGTTAACTCATCTATAGGTGCAAAATGACCTATCCCTGCATTGGCAACAACTAAGTCAAGCTGATTCCATTTATCCTTGATAAATTCTACCGCTCTTTGTTCGTCATCATATGATTTAACGTTAGAAACTATAGGTAAAAGATAGTCCTCGTAGCCATCTAAGGTTTGCATAGCCTCCGAAATCGAATTTTCACTCCTTCCAGAAAAAGCAACGCGATACTTATCTTTTAACAAACTTTGAACAATTGCAAGACCGATCCCTTTGGTTCCTCCTGTGACATATGCTACTTTCATCAATTCTAATATTATAATTTATTAATATATGTCTAATATAGACATAACCGCATTTCTAAAATGCAGTTTTAAAATAATGCCTTTAAATTAAGGTTACCCTTCTTTCATTGAGAGTATTCCATAAATTTTATTCACTTCAAAACTTTGTTATGAAAAAGTGTTTACTATTTCTGTGTATACTCGTGTCTATAAACCTGAATGCGGTTACGTACGTATACACAGGTACTGGGAGCTGGACGGATGTTGCTAACTGGAACATTTATCCGACCCCTTCAGGTGGACTAGTCACATTAAACCCGGGAGATCTCGTTCAAGTCCCATTTGGGTCCGATTTAACCATTAATGTCGGAGTCTTGAATACAGGCTTTTTTGAGATTTACGGTAATGCCACAAACAATTCGAATTTTACAAATGCTGGAACGGTTTTCGTTTTTGGAACCTTCGCTGAAAATTCCAACTTTACGAACATTGGTTCGGTAAAGGCCTCTGGAATTTATGGAGGTAATTTAGAAAACGAAGGCGTACTCCAACCCCGTGGTCCGGCAGGAAGTGTCGAAAGATTAGACTTGTTTGGAGATTTAAACCAAGACCCAGACGGGGAGTATATGATTGAAATCAAAGGAGCCGGAGGAGAAGGCGCCATCGATGGACATTCAATTACTGACGTGTGGGGCGCGGCGAATTTTGATGGGACTTTGAAAATTGTTCTGGATGGTTACGATCCACTTGTTGGTGATGAGTTTCGGCTCATGACGTACTTTTCAAAAACCGGAACTTTTTCGACACTGGACTTGCCTGACATTTCTCCTAAAGTATGGGATGTGGATTATAACGCAGGCGATTTGACTTTAAAAGTGGATGCCGCAGTTCCTCATAGATCCATGAATTTGGAAGCTCATGCCATGGAAACAGCTGTCAAATTAAATTGGACAGATCAAAATGAAGAATATTCAAAATTCACCATTCAACACTCCATGACCAATGAGGATTGGAAAAGCATCGGCGAAGTGAGTTCCACTCACGAACTCGAATATTTAGACTTGAATCCCGAATCAGGTTATAACTATTACCGCATTCTAGCTTTAAGGCATGATGGATTGACCGATTTCAGTGAAGTTAGGTCGGTGGATTTTAGTTCTTCACTTGAGTTAAGTTTCTATCCAAATCCTGTACACGATTATTTAAACATTCGTGTAGGACATGACAACGGTCAAGTTTTTTTGATTTCATCCAATGGACAAGTAGTAAAATCTGTAAACATGACACGTGATTTGACCCTAAATGTCCAAGATGTGGATTCAGGAATGTATCATTTAGTCTATGAAACTGATGCTCAAAGAAAATCCTATTCAATAGTTATTAATCATTAAAATGTTAAGTAATCCAAAACCAATCAAAACATTACATATTATAAATATTTTTAATATATTTGTAAGTACGCCCTACCCTGCATAACCTCATTTGGATTGCTTAAACACTAAATAGAAATGAGACATATACTTATTGCGTTATTCCTTTTAGCATCGATTCATGCAAGTGCCGTGACGTATATCTATTCTGGGACAGGTAACTGGACTGATGCTGCAAACTGGAATATTTATCCTGCACCAGTTTCAGGAATTGTAACATTAAATTCGAACGACCTTGTTCAGGTCCCATTCGGGTCAGATCTGACAATAAATGTCACGGTCTTGAATACAGGTTTTTTTGAAGTTTACGGAGTGGCGACGAATACGAGCACACTTAATAATTTTGGTACTTTATTCATTTTCGGTCAATTTGGCCAAAATGGCAATTTTACAAATTCTGGAAGCATAAAAGCAGATGGAATTTTTGGAGGTAATATTCCTAACTCTGGTACTGTTCAACCGAGAGGACCAGCAGGTTCGATTGGTACCTTGGATGTTTTCGGCGATTTAAATCAGGCCTCAGGTTCTATGATTAGTATAGAAATTGATGGAGACGCCGGTGCTGGCTCCCCAGGAGGGCATAGCTCTATTTTTGTATGGGGTACACTTAATTTTGATGGCATGCTCTCGGTTACCTTAGACATGTATACCCCCGTCCTAGGTGATGAATTTAGGATATTAGACTTTTTTGGTAGCTCGGGATCTTTCAGTACCATTAGTCTTCCTGACATATCACCCTTACAATGGATGGTAAATTACAATGTGGACAATGTAACTTTAGTAGTCGACATGACGGTTCCCCACAACGATATGGAACTTAGTCTTGAAAAGATAAACGATCAGGTAGAATTGAATTGGGTAAATCAGAATTACAATTTTGAGAGTTTCACCGTTCAACGAAGAGAGAAAGATACCTGGAAAAATATTTATTCCACAACTGCCAATGACCAGGTTTATTTTAATTACATGGATGCACCACCAATGGGCATGAACTATTACAGAGTGGTGGGTCAAAAAGAAAACAATGAAATATTCAGCTCTGTCCAATCTATTCACATTGGAAAGACCAATAATGAATTTTTAAGAGCCTTTCCTAATCCTGTTCAGGATCAATTAAACTTGGAGGTCTTGGATAGAGAAATAAATTCAAGCATAGATTTAAATATCCTAAATGATAAAGGCCAAGTGGTTAATCAATATTCACTTTCAAAAGACCAATCCTCCTTAACACTGGACCATTTGAGTCCGGGAGTTTATATATTACAAGCCAATCAAGAATCAAAACGACAACAAATTAGATTCGTTAAAATATAGAATTAAAAAAGGGCTCGTAGGAGCCCTTTTTTAATTTACCATCTGTTCTAATCGAGACAGGCTGGCTGCCTTTATCTGGGTTATTGCCTCCCCAATCATATCACCATCATGAGGGAATGGCAGTGGGTGTGTCTCATAATTATGTATTTTATGATCACAAACAGCTCTATGATCTCCTTTTCTCTTTATGCTGAAATTTTCAAATGACGATTCTGCCTTTATTGGTTCCCTATCAATAATTTGATTACTTCGTAAATCTTTAAGTCTAAACTCAGCCTCTACTACGGTATGTTTTTCTCTAAACAGGACTTTAGTCTTGGCAGTCACGGTTTTATAGTTAGGTATTTTAATATCATTTCCTAGACTATCTTTTTTGACATTACCATTCTTATCGAGTGCATATGTAAAACCATGTTTTATTTCCTTACTATCAAAATGTGTCTCAACCGACTCTCTTTCTGGACTTACATTTATAAAACGAATATCCAGAGTACCGACCATATCAATCGCATCATTCCATTCTGTATGATACCGTGTCCATCTCTGGTTAGATGGCACATCTCTAAAGTTTAGCATCTGGTGCATAAATCCAGAAGGTAAAAACGCTTGCGAATTATCCTCTGCAATCAACATGATATCGACAATACCTATTTCTTTAGCGATTTTTATTTTTTCGTTAGCGTCTTTATAATTGTCAAAATATTTTTTGATGGCCCCAAACTGAGTGTATGCTTTCTTGCCGTAATCCGAATTTCGGTCACTTATCGCCACTTTTAATAATTCACTGCCATGATCATAATGATAAGCCGCAGAATTATCTCTGGCCTCAGCTATTAAACCAGCCGTTTTTACGAAATTAAACTCAGCGCGATATCCCTCTTTACTTATGAGTGGCAAATAGGCCGAAACCCGTTCTTGACGTGATTCAATCTTTTTAATCAGTCTATATGCTTTGGGCCAGTCAGACGAGTTTCCACTGTTTTTATAATAGTTCCACTTGTCCATCTCTCTTTTGGTAACTTTCTGAAAAGCATCTTCAAGAGCGATCACGTATTTTTTTTCACGATATTTCTCTCCCTCCATTTTCTCCAGTGAATACAAAATGGCTTCATCATATTTACCTTGATCAACCATTTTCTGAACATTCTTACAAGAACTAAATATTCCTAATAAAACGAATAAGTAAAGTAAATTTCTCATAGGCGTTGTTTTAATGATTAACACTTTACTCTAAGAGGAAAATTATTGCCTTTACGTTACTTGTAATATGAACTTTGATAGGGATTTAACGATTTTCTTAACAAATGTTAAATCTTATTTTCTAGAATATGCTGAATGATTATCGATCCATGATGTCGTGTGTTTTCTATAAATAGCTTACTTGTCAGATAACCACCAAGCACGACTCCTGCACAATAGATTCCTTTCACATTGCTTTCTAATGTTTCGGAATTATGCACAGGTATATTATCCTCTGAGTCGAGCTCAATGCCAACAGCTTTCAGAAATTCAAAATTAGGCATGTACCCTGTCATGGCAAGTACGTAATCGTTTTCCAAAACAACTTCTCCTTCTGGTGAATGAATAACAACCTCATCCTCCTTTATCAAAGATATCGAGGTATTAAAATACGCTTTAATAGACCCTTCTTCAATCCGGTTTTTTATGTTAGGAAGAATCCAATACTTAACCTTCTCGTACAAACGTTCATTTCTTACAACCATGGTAACATCGGCACCTTTCTGCCAGGTTTCTAATGCCACATCGCATGCTGAATTTGCACCACCAACCACAACTATTTTCTTACCAATGTAAATATGTGCGTCGTCAAAATAGTGTTTCACTTTTTCCAGCTCCTCTCCTGGGACACCAAGCATCCTAGGATTATCATAAAAACCGGTAGCAATAATTAAATATGTACTCTTATATGTTATCGTGTTTGTAGATATATAAAAGTGGTCAGAAGATTTTGACACACCTAAGACCTCCGTAGAATATTGAATATTCAAATTGTAAGTCTGAACAATACGGCGATAATATTCTAGAGATTCTTTTCTCGTTGGTTTATCTGTATGTGATATGAATGGTATGCCTCCTATTTCTAAATTCACGGAAGTGGAAAAAAAAGTCATATTCGATGGAAAATGGTATAACGAATTAACTAGAACCCCCTTTTCCAATACGATATAATTAAGACCTTTTTTTTGAGCCTCGATAGCACATGCTATTCCAGTAGGACCGGCGCCAACTATGACAAGATCCCAAATCAACGAAGCAATGTAAAATCACCCTTAGCCTCTTGCTCAATTCCATCAACTGTATATTTGGCATAATACACATAGACTGCTCCTGGCTGTGGCTGTTCATTGTAAATACCGTTCCAACCGTCTTCGATCTCACTGGTTTCAAAAACTTTTTGTCCCCATCTATTAAACACACTTAAGGAATAAGCATCCGGGTTAGGATTACAAACCTCGATCGGTCTAAAACTTTTATTTAATTCTTCTTCAGAATTAGGCACAATCACATTGGGGAAAAGCAAACAATTCTCATTGCAATTTGGTAAGTCGGCTTTCGTCACTTCTAGTTCAGCGGTATACTGATCCAAACAAAAATCGGTTACTGTGACCGAAAAAGTTCCTGGAGCAATATCCAAAGTACTTTGTCCTGATGTACCATTGGACCATGTATAGCCTGTCGCTTCACCAGGTGTAGCTGTGGCAAAAAGGATTAAACTATCCATTTCACAAAAGCCCGTCGTATCTATACCGATTGTTACTGATTCAATTAAGACTGGGAAATTTGCAGTAGCCGTAGCAGAAGCAGTTTCTCCACAATTATCGACCACGGTTACAGTATAGCTTTGATTGTCATTAACGTCAATAAAAGGATCCGACGAACCTGTAGACCAACTTATACTTTGTACACCGGCCTCAGCTTGAGCTTGTGCAATAAGTCGTACAGAGCCATCGGCGCAAAAATTAGTGATGTCCTGTAATATATTAACCGTAGGTAAATCATATACGGCGACAACCGATGAGTCACATAAAGAATAGCATATCTCTTCGTTAATCGTTACTGTAACCATGTACACACCTTCTTCATTAACCGTTATAGTCGGTGTCGATTCTCCAGTGCTCCAAGCATACATGCTTGCGCCTTCGGTTGTCGCATCTATAGTAGCAATTATAGGCTCGTCAGGACAAAAATTAAAATTTTCTAAGGTCAAAGTAGTCAAATTAAAACCACTATAGATTCCCACTTCTAAGTCCAAACTATCTAAAGTAAATGCGATATTATTTACCTCAAATAACATGGTATCTGTCATTAAAGTATCCGCAAAAGACGTTGCGTCCATATTCGGTACATGACATAAAGTAGCCCCTTCATCATCAGTACTAATTATTTTTAAACCGTAATTAGGATCTAATACGCTCTCCCTCATAATTCCACCGATTCCATAAAATCCTCCTTCTACGTTGACCAATTTTTGAAGAGCAAAATCAAAATCCAATGATTGTGTATATTCCTGGGTCCAGTTAATAGAGCCGTCCAAATTCATACTTAGCAAATAGGGTGTTCGAAGTAATAAAGGCGCATCTTCTTGGGAATATCCAGATACCACAATCTGACTCTTATCCTCACTTAAAACCATATCCTCAACAACGGTATTAAACAAGCCCGTTTTTACATTAAAATTTCTCCGCCATATAAACTCTCCATCTTTAGTGAACAGCATCGCAAAACCAGAGGTCAACGGGACAATTCCCGAAGTCTCATATCCCACCACTATCAAGGAACTATCGGATAACTCTTCCACTCTCTTTACATTAAAAGAGACTAATTCATCATTAAGACTCGTGAAGCTTCTTGACCAAATTATCACACCATCCGTATCCATCTTCATCAAAAATCCTCCATTCTTACCTTCTAAAAATGGACTTAATCTCGATTCTCCTAGAACCAAATGATTGCCATCAATTGATTCCTTTAAATCCACTACTCTTTCTGAATCTGCAATTAAAAAAGTATCTGGTCGACTAAAATTCTTCGCCCAATTCGTCAATGATCCAGTTCTTGATATAATATTAAAACTGGCTGATGTATTCGTGTCTACATTGTTTAATATGTACGTATCATCACCTGAAATATTCAATACGGATTCGAAATCTGATTCTCTTTCTGAATTATTTATCCATGCGTCTTCCACTAAGCCAGTACTAGTTAACTCCGCGTACATAGCCGCATTATTTAAAGTATCTAAGTTTAAATAGAGTATTAGATTTCCATTTTCTTTTTCTCGAATTTGACCGCCCAGCATCGAAATACTTATAGTATCACTAATGGTATATTGACGAGACCAATTTTCAGAACCCTTTTCGTCTAAACTTGAAACTCCCAAAAAAGTATCTCTTTCCGCTTCCATACCATTTATAAGATACATCATATAATATCCCCCGTTTTCTGCAGCAATAAAATCTATCGGATAGACATTGTCATCCTCGGAGATATATGATCTCTCGAACGGATTTTGACTTAAAGTCAAAGAATAAAAAGACAGAAATAGGACAAATGTTAAAAAGTATCTAATTATCATCATGTTAAACTTGAGAATCAAAAATACAAAGGATTTATATTAAAAAAACTCATATAAAACGAACTTAGTGTCATGAGCAAAGAAACAGTACGCGTCAGTTGTCAATTATATGACCAAATACTTCTATTTGCACAAAGACAAACCATAGTGGACCTAATATTTTTGGTAAATAAGGAAACACATTATGCCACTGGAAAAATCACCGACGTGTTCACAAAAAGCAAAGTCGAATATTTAACAATTAACACTTTCGGCCGGCCGATTGATTTATTATCTATTAAAAATATTAAACCCACCAAAGATGGTGATTTCTGATAGTCCTATTTTATTAAAATTTGATTTTGATTCTGAGGCCGAAGAACTTTGGGAAGCATTAGTACTCCATGACAAAATGATCATCTGGTATTTCGAAAACATACCAAATTTTGAGGCTGTTCCTGGATTTACTTGCCAGTTTCTCATCAAAAACCAAGAAAGAAAATTCACTCATAACTGGGAAGTACTAGAATCAATATACCAGAAACATATCAGTTATAAATGGTCATACTTGGAGTATCCTGGAGATTCTACGGTTCAATTTTTAATTGAAGATAAATTAGAAGGATGTGAATTAACTATTCGAATTGATATTTATGAAGACTTTCCAAGTGACATCCCCGAATTTAAGGTAGAAAGCTGCATTGCCGGATGGCGTTACTTCATGGAAAGACTCCAAGGGTTTTTAAAAGAGAATGCCTCTGAGAGGACATTGTAGTACATAGATTAAAACTTCTTGTTTTGATTAATTAACTTTAGAATACAAAATTTTATATATGAAATACATTTACCTTTTGATTTTATTGTTTTGTCTTAATATGACAACTTTGGATGCACAGATTGCTCCAGATTTTCTTGTAACAGACACTCATGGAAATGAACATAGTTTGTATGAGGATTATTTAGATCAAGGCAAAACAGTAGTTCTTGATTTATTCTTTGTTAACTGTCCGCCTTGTAATGATTTAGCTCCTTATATGGAAGAAGCATATCAACAATGGGGTGCTGGAATGGCTGATGTAGAATTCATAAGTTTGACAAGTGATCCTGCGGATACAGATGCTATAGTACTTGGTTTTGAAGAACAGCATGGTACAACATGGCCAGCAGTTAGTGCCGAAGGTGGTGGCCCGGATGCTCAGGCGCCATACACAACAGGAGATTTTGGTCAGTTTTTTGGATACCCAACATTAGTGGTAATTTCTCCAGATCGATCTGTACAATTTGATGCTTGGGGCAGTGATTTTCCTGAGACTATTGAGATTTTAAACTCTTGGATCACTAATACAGGAGCGACAGGAGAGGTGACCTCTTCCGTTCCTGATCTCAATGTTTCGGATTTCAATATGTTTCCTAATCCAGCTCAAGAACAAGTACAGATTGAATTTGACTTGGAGATTGGAAGTTCAGCACGAATTAACGTATTCAATTCTCTTGGACAAGCCGTAATAAGCAAAAATTTAGGAAATTTGAATGCAGGTAATCACCAGATTAACCTAGTGACAGAAACTTTAGCTAACGGTCAGTATATCGTAGAGTTATCTACGGATAACGGTGCTAAAACTAATGCACTATCTATCGTTAGATAAACGTAAAAAGTTCATGAAATAAAAAAGGAGTTATGGGTATTCATGACTCCTTTTTTGTTTAAGGGCATCCGAAGATGCCCTTAAAACTAGAAAGGTATTTTCTCTTCCCTTACTTGGGAAACTCGAAGAAATTCATTGGCAACAACTTCTGGAAAATATCGAGTCTGACCATCTTCACTCTCATACTTCCAATACGTTAATTTACCAGATAACATGACCTCATCGCCTTTTGAAATGGCATTAGACATTAACTCAGCCGTTTTCCCATAAGCCACAATATTGTGCCAATAGGTTTTCTGCACCTTTTCTCCTTGACTATCCTTATAGTATTCATTTGTGGCTAAAGAAAACTTAGCCTTCTTGACACCATTCGCCGTCTCGGAAAGTTCAACGTCTTTTCCTAATCTACCAATTAATTGAACTGAATTTCTTAAGTGCTGCATACGCTACATTTTTTGTATCCATAAAATGGACGGGTAAACAAAAAAAACTAATCCTCTATGGGATTATATTCATTTCAAATGTGCAGGTATACCATTCAACTAATCGTTTATTAAACGTTTAAATACGAATAAAAAAAAGGTCCAAGGCTTTTAAAGCCTTGGACCTTAATGATTCACAGTTAAACCACTTTACTTAACTGTCTGCTCAACCATTATTTCGACTTTTTCTGCAGAAGCTTTAGCAGCATCTCCATCTCCCATACCTTTGGCAGATATCTGATCTTTAGCCACACCTAATGTCACTAGCATGTCTCTAACGACTTTAGCTCTTTCTCCAGTTATCTTGTCTCCGTCATTAGAATGAACCTGTACTTGAATTTTAGCATCAGGATACGCTTTAAGCGCCGCAGCTAATCCTTCAACTTCCGCCTTAGAGAAATTAGTAATTCGGTGATTTTCATCATTGAACTCAATTTGAGTTAATGAATACGTCGATCCAATCTTCTCCTTTTTTGAGAATAATCCACCGAATAAATTCACAAAAGCATCTTTAGTGGCCCCTGCCGCATCTCCGACTGCTCCTGCCGTAGCTTTCGCCGCACCGCCGACTGCATTACCAATTTTCTTAAGTAAAGAAATCTCGTTTCCATCTTTATCTAAATACTTGCCATCTACTTCTTTGAACTCTCCAGCTTTCGCTACAATTTCACCTGTTGAACTTACAAGATTACCATCAGCATCTATGGAAAGAGTTACTAGCTCATCTGTACCTGCATTTGTAGTTGTTCCAGTTGTGCTACTTGTTGTAGATCCCGAATGGTCATGCGCATGGTCATGCGAGTGGCCATCATGCGAGTGGTCATGAGAATGTCCGTCGTGTGAATCTCCTGTGTGGGTATGACCATGAGTGTCATTAGAACTGGTCGTCGCACTTTCTTCGACCTTATCTGCATCTGCGGCCACAGATTTATCGCCACCACAACCCATAAAGTACCACAGTAGTGCTCCTATAAGTAAGAGCGGTAATAACCACTTTAACCAACCCATTCCTCCACCATCGGATGAAGAGGAAGAATGAGAAGCTCCACTTACCGCAGAATTCGCTAAATATGACTTCTGACTAGATAATAATCGCTGAACACCGCCCGCATCCATATTATCTCTTGAAATTAATTTTCCTAATTGCCCTAAAACGATTGGTGCTAAAAAGCTCAACAAGGACGAACCAGATTTTCTTCCTAGACCAGTCAATGACAATAAATTACTTAACATAGAATCTTGGCGACTTCCTAATAAACCAGAAAGCAGTGTACCGCCCAATTTCATAAACGTGCTCGTCTTATCTCCTCCTCCAAGTAGCGATCCAAGATTACTTAATGTATCACCACCTAAAGCATTATCTGTGATTAATTTCATTATAGAGCTTGCTCCTGATTGAGAGCTCCCTTTGTCAATAATTCCACCCATTAGAGCAGGTAAAAAATGACTTACAGCGGAAGATGTTGCGGATGTATTCTCTCCTATCGCAGAAGATAATTTATCCATAATACCATCTGTCAGTTGGTCTTTGACCAAATCCATTAAGTTAATAGACATAGTGATTTGAAATTTTGTAATTAAATAAGTGTTTCTAGGGTTACACGGGTAACCAAAGTTGGATAATGATGGGAGTGTTCTGTTTTTCGCTTGTTTAATTTGAACACCGCTATGTAAATCGATATTTTCGAATAATAAGTTCACTAAAAGCTAAAAAAATGACTCTTAAAGAAACAATGGCGGCCCTCGAAGGCTATGGAAACGAACAAACGCGTAAAATCTATAGGAATCACGGTATTTCGGGCGATTTCTTTGGAGTTAAAGTTGGTGACATGAAAATCCTCCAGAAAAAAATAAAAAAGGACCACAAACTGGCTTTAGAGCTATTTGATACTAAAAACGCCGACGCCCAATACTTCGCCAGTCTTATTGCTGACGAAAAATCGGTAACTAAGAAAGAACTTGACGCTTGGGCTAAATCAGCTACTTGGGATATGGTGGCCGAATACTCTGTACCATGGCTTGCCGCAGATAGTGGATTGGGCATAGAAATGGGGCAAAAGTGGATTAAATCAAAAACGGAAAAAATTGCATCTTGTGGATGGGCGGCTTTGTCTAGTGCCATCAGCGTCACACCGGATGACCAACTGGATAAAAAACTAATTAAATCTCTTTTGCAAGAAATCAAGTCCTCAATTCATACCCAGGGCGAACGCGTAAAATATACGATGAACGGATTTGTAATCGCCGTAGGATGTTATGTAGAGGATCTTTCGGCTTTCGCCAAAGAAACTGCAGAAAAGATTGGTAAGGTTGAGGTATTTATGGGTAATACGGCCTGTAAAGTGCCATTTGCTCCAAGCTACATCCAGAAGGTAGTGGATAAAAATAGAGTCGGAAAGAAACGAAAACAAGCCCGCTGTTAACGAAAAGATTCGAATATAAATTTGTCGATATAAAGTATAAAGGCACCTTCAAGGGATTTGAAGCTGAGGAAGATTATGAAGAATTAATACAATTACATGCCCGTACGGGATGGAGGCTGCACACAATCTTTGAGCCCCGACTCAAACTTCACAACAAGAAATTTGCATACCAACTCATTTTCGAGCGAGAAATTCTTGACGACTTATAATCCTCTTATTTGACTTTCGTCAATTTTTTATAACCTGATTTTCCATCTAATCGTAAATGGACTATGTATACTCCCTCTGCTACATCCGTCAAATCAATTTCGTAGACATTTTTGCGTCCACTGAATTCCAGTGATTTTACAAGTTGGCCATTAGAATTTTTAAGCTCCAGTTTTAAATCTGAAAATTCTTCGTTTACTCTCAACTGGACTATCTCACTAGCCGGATTAGGGAAAATCGTAAAGTCCAATATGCTAAAGTCATCGGTATTTGACGAACTGACCATGACGGATTGAACCGAAGTCAAAGTTGTGCACTTATTTGTTACATCCAGTTGGACAACATAAGTACCATCCGTAGCATAGGTATGTGACGGATCTGCTTCTGTACTAAAATTACCATCCCCAAAATCCCATAAATATGAAACTCCAGGACCTTCGGGTTCTATCGCATTAAAGGCTACAGTATTTAAACCCTGATTGATATAATCATATCCGTTTTCCGGAAAGAATATGACCTCTAAATCTTTGGACACCACATCCGTACCAATTTCATTTTCCACGGTTAGAGTAATCGTTTTAGGGCCCTCTATAAAGTACAATAAACTGTGAGGTCCTTGCCCCACTTCGCCTACTGACACCGAAAACTCATCCCATTCCCAACTATGATTAAGCAAATCTCCGGTTGAGCTCGACTCCACAAAAATTCCGACATTTTTACAAGGGCGTTCGTCAGAAATTATGAAATCTGCACTTGGTGCTGAAGGTGTAAAACTCTGAATATTTAGGTTGTCAATAAAATAGTTGTTACCACTTCTCGAATTATTGACGAATCGTAAAATAATATTCGATTGACCTACAAATTCGGCTAAAGATGCACCATCAAGTCGCCATTGATTTGCCCCTTGAGGGACATAGAAGATGCCTTCTGCCAAATGCGTTTGCAATTCAAAGCCTGCTTTTTGAAATATTGTGTCTTCGAAGGTCGCACCACAGTCTTTGGATAACTCGATGATCAACTCATCTTGTCGATCCGGGAATACTGAATAGGCCAAATCAAAAGTTAAATAGGCATCACTTGGTGCATTAGTCAAATCTATCGGATACGTATATAAATAATCCGTTCGGCCTTCCGGAACAAATACATTTTCAAAAGCCAGGGCACTTGTGGACGCGCCATTGGACCCAACTATACTACTTCGAATACTCCATGTTATATCATTATCTGGATTATCAATCCACCAATACAAGGGCACTTCATTGGACCCTTGAAAATTCTCCATGATCTCAGGTCCTTCACCTGTACCTATGTACACAACAACATTTCGGCTGATTGTATCATTAAAAGCTGCCGTTTCTCCATCTAAATCTACCCAGGTTTTAATTCCAACAGGACCCGAACTTTCTACCGTTACAGGTATGGAGAAGGTGTAGTTAAACGTATCCTTGCTGGCAATGGT
>JAHDBE010000018.1:0-3749 GCA_020630555.1 Saprospiraceae bacterium | reverse complement strand
TCCCAATGAATGACTTCTGATTCACCACTAATTATATTTTCTCCACCTACCGGGTAGATGAGTTCGATTTCATTTAATAAGTACTCGTAAATAACAAAATATTCTCTTTCGCCGAAAGGCACAGTGGTCCCGTTGACATCAATTCTGTACGTTCCTGATTCAGGATCTATGATAGATACTTGTTCCATATTGTTTCTATCATCATAACCTTTGATTGCTGGAGCATCCAACATATCTGGATCGGGAGCAAAACTTAATTGCCATGGTTGATTAGGAAATTCGTTAGCATCAAAAACGAACATATCAAGATTATTCACAAGGGCTTTTGAAGTACCTTCGAAAGAAGGTTGATCCGCCCAATAAATCATTATTTTGGCTTCCTTAACATTTTCTGGAATATTGAATTCTATCTGATCAATAGTGCCTTGTTGAATTGCCCTTTTCTCAAATCGTCCTTCCTCAATTATACGAGCCGCTCGATAAGCATTAACATGTCCCCAGCCATAACGGTAATCAGGTCCAACGTTGCCTAAATCATTCGCTGAATTAAGAAGTACTGCTTTTAACAATGCAGCATTGGCCACCTCTCCGTAATTAACACGATATGCTTCATGAAGCATGGCCATAATTCCTGCAATACCGGGAGCGGCTCCAGAAGTACCACCAAAAGGAGTATATGTATTATTAGCTGAAGTCGAAATATGATCCTGACCATTAGCTGCGATATCAGGTTTTATCCGCCCATCGTGTGAAGGTCCTCGGCTGCTCGAACCTACCAAACTCCCATCGGCAAATAAGTTAGCCGTAGCTATGGCATTCTTTGCTTGTTTATGGCCTCCGGTAATGTTCCCCCATTGGTCTCCAGCACCAAAATTATTATTCCCACAATCATTTCCATTGCTATTCCCAGCAGAGAAGACATGCATGAGGGTTTCGTTATCATAACACTGGGTCTCAACGATCACTGTCGATGTTGTATACCCTGCATTACATCCATTACTGTATGATGAATTAGTCACTAAAACATCGTGATCCGTATGTAGAAACATGGTTTCATCTAAGAAATCCGCTTCATAATCGTTGACATATAAAAACGCCCCAGAGGCCATTCCACGATGTCTAGGATTTAAATTTCCTGCGCCTGTAAAAATTCCAGAAACGCCATCTCCATGTCCTCCCCTAGAAACACCAGAAAAGCTTTGATCAATTCTACCTTGAAAATCAATATGAGGACCAACCGCCCCATCGTCTCTACACAAAACGTTTACTCCTTCACCTGTATACGACATCCCTCCGGCATATTTAGAATCCACTAGATTTGCTCTGTGCAAAGAGCGTCCTGGCGTGTCATCCGGAACATCTGGTCCTGGTGCAAAATCGATGTAGGCCACATAGTTTAATTCAGATACTTCATTTACCTTTTCTTGTGGTACCCAAACGCGCAAGGTGGGATTTACCCCGTTATTGGATTTTATTAATACACCCAATTGAGTTAAATCCGTAATGACTTTATCTCTCGAAATTTGCGGAGCAAATCGTACAAATAAATCATAATAGGAACCTTGATCTACATGAGATGGGATATTATTTTCGAATAGTTGCTTTTTTATTTTTAACGTGTTCGGTACTGGATGAACAGCCAATACTCCAAAATCCTGTAACCTATCTTTTGAGACTTGAGTAGAGATCGACGCCAAATATGCTTTATGACCGAGGAAGTCGTTTAAGCTTATGTCATAAGAATTTAGCCTCAGGTATTCATCTTTGGATAGATACTCTTCTAAATAGATAATGGCAGAAAAACGTCCCTCAACGGCATTCGACTTTTCGGCATCTAGATCAAAAGTTGAAATATTCTCTTCAAAACTAAATGTTTGAAAATTAGCGTGGATAGTAAATTGGGCTTGCGCCAAAGAAGCACATAACAAAAAAGCGAACAGTGTTAGGATACGCGTCATAATATTGGGTTTGATAGTCCAAAATAAGAAGCGTATTTAAATTCAACAATAAGCTAACGGACAATTAGACAACTACCAAGAGCCACCGCCTCCACCACCGAAACCTCCACCAACACTGCCACCACCGCCAAACGAACTCGATCCTTTCTCTGCAACGGGTGGAGCAGAAATAGATTTTTGGACTGTATCCATTTTAAAATCCCGATAAAAATCCCCGTACAAAATATAGGGCATCGCGTCGTAATAATACCAGCTAGGTCCTTTGTCAAATATTTTATCAAAATTCTTTAACCACTTTTTATCCATCCCAAAAGCGACAACGTAAGGGTAAATCTTATCCAAATACAAAGGATCGTTATTTATAACATCTTGTAATTCTGAATTTTCGGGATCACTTATTGAATTTTTAAACTCAGTCAATTCGTGATGTAAGCGCAAGCCGCGTTGTGATTTTTTTGGTGGAACAAAACGAATTATAAATGCTGTCATTCCTGTAGCTAGAATTGCCGCGCCTGTTATCCACCAGTGAAACAATACCCAACTAAGGACGCCAAGTATGGCACAGACTAAAAAAGCCAAAACTGACCAATTAGAATGAAATACTTGTTTACTCTCTGGATCGTAATAACTAGGTTCGAGACTGTCTTTTTTTAATAATCCGGAAACCTGAGTATATGTATTGTAGAGCTTTCTTTTTAAGGATTTAACGGATACCCGATTTCCTGTTTCAAAAAGTCCATTAAAGAAAATGCGTTCATATTCCGGTGCATCTGAATCAATATCTTGTAATTTCTCAATATAAATTTCATGTGATCGTCCGTAGGGAACATTGTCTACTCTCAGCAAACCCATACTGCCCCAATACGGAATTAAACTAATGACATCTCGCGAGTTTACATGATAATCATAAAATGTTCCTACTTCAGCAGGAGACATGTCTTCGGGAGGGTAATATCTATTCTTATTCTCCCTAGGAACATATTCATCTTTTTTATTTCGTCCTAACTTCAAAAAACCAAACAGTAATGCAAAAGGCATTAAAACAAATAATGGCCAAGACCAGTCACGCGGATAAACTTTGGGAGGCGCTATTTTTTCGGTTAAAGGTCTATCGGCATTATACAAGTAGGCTTTAGGCAATTTTACACCTATTGTCATGCCTTTTCCTTTTCCTAAAATGGAGAGATTAGAACCTTGGACCCCATTTTCAATGAGACTGTATTTAGCAAAATTCGTCGTCTCTCCTTCCTCACCTGAAAACAAAACGACATCCTCCTCCTTTAACTCGAGAGGTTTTGGAAATTCAATTTCAAAGCTAGCTTCTTTAATATTGGTTTTCCAATCCGTTCCAATGATGGTCCAATATAATTCCTCGTGATTTTCAAAATTAAGTATGCCATTATCTACGAGGTAGCTAATTTTATATTTCTGAAGACCATCTATAAAGACATCTTTATTTCCTATACGTATGATAAAATCATCAGCTTCACGAAAGGCTTTAAACTCATGGCCATCTACATGCACCTCACTAATCTTAATGGATTGTACATGCCCCTTAAATTTCCCTTTCAACGGAATTGTACGGAAGATGCCTCGGCGTTTTTCATGAAAATTAACATCAAGAGTCTCTGTAATCTGGATCTGACTACTAGCAAGTACCTTGAGTTCAGTGTGGTATGAATTAATTGTGAAATCTTGAGAATAAAGATTGTGGCACAGAATTAAAATGAAGGACAGCAGAAGCGCTCTTTTCATATTTGATCTTTGTCTATAAAAGGCTATTTGATTAAA
>JAHDBE010000253.1 GCA_020630555.1 Saprospiraceae bacterium | reverse complement strand
ATGCTTTTGCAATTCTCAGAAAGAAAGAATTTAAATCAGACGATGTAGTTGTCATGAACCTTTCCGGAAGGGGAGACAAAGACATTCAAACATATATAAATAATATTTAATATGAATAGAGTTAAAGATACCCTTGATTCGGGTAAGGAAATCTTGAATATCTATTTTACAGCGGGGTATCCAGATTTGGATTCTGTACCGATTATTTTAAAAACTCTAAAAGAGGAAGGAGTAGATCTTGTAGAACTAGGAATACCTTTTTCGGATCCTATGGCAGATGGTCCAACCATCCAGAATTCTAGCCAAATAGCACTTGCTAATGGTATGACAGTAGATTATTTATTTAATCAACTTCAAGATATACCTGAAGAAGATCGACCACCATTAATCGCGATGGGTTACCTAAATCAAATGATGCAATATGGTGTCGAGGAGTTTCTGAAAAGAGCTAAAGAGGTAGGGATCGACAGTCTGATTGTTCCGGACATATCTCCTGAAATTTATGAAATAGAATACCAAGACTTATTTGGTCAGTATCAAATGGGAATCAACTTTCTAATCACGCCACAAACCTCTGAGGATCGAATTAGAAAAGCGGCTCAACTAAGCACGCACTTTTTATACGTGGTATCTAGTTCATCTATTACCGGCGGTGAATTAAAAGCTGAGGAGGCGCTATCTACTTATTATAATCGGGTCATCTCCATGAATTTATCCATTAAAAAGCTACTAGGATTTGGGATTCGGGACAAAGCAAGTTATAAAAACGCCATTCATTACTTCGATGGGGCGATCATTGGAAGTGCCTTTATTAAAGCAGTGTCGACGCGTGATGGGCTAGTAGATGATATAAGATCGTTTATCAAAGCAATTCGCTAAAACAAAAAAGCCGAGCTTCATTAAGCCCGGCAATTTTTTTTAACACCCTTAAATAATTGAGAATAATTTTTTCAAACTATCTGATGTAAAGATAGGCGCGTATATCAGCGCACAAAAATGTTTACACACTACATCATGGAATCTAGGCACTACAGATGCACTACAACGCTATTTGGTACTAAATGATGATACCCAAAATCGACAAACCTTATATTTTTATTGACTAACGGCAGTAAAGCTTGAAACTCAAAGTATATTACATGCATTAATTGTAGTAAGAACAAAATCCAACACCATGATTACTATACTCACCTGGATTAGCTTTATCACCGGAGGTCTTTTAATAATCTTGTTATTGCTCTCTTTACTTGGTGGCTTAGAATTGGATTTTGATTTAGGAGGTGATACAGATGTAGAAACGGATTCGGGAGGTTTAGGTGTCGTGAAATCTGTCCTCACATTTATTTCCATTGCCTCTTGGGTCGTAAAATTGGTCTTGTTGACGGATCGCAACCCAGCAATGGCCTTCGGAATAGGTATAGTTTCCGGATTGGCTGCGGTTTTCTTTTTAAGTCTCCTCTTGAGAGCGCTTCTAAGAAATCAAGAAAACGTCAATTGGAAACCCCAAGATGCCACCTACGAAAAGGCACATGTATACCTACGTATTAAGAAAAATGAATTAGGTTTGATAAAGGTCAATATTAATGGAGCTATTCGCGAACTCAAAGCGAGAAGCCACGGAGAAGATATCGCTACGGGTGCACAAGTAGTGGTTGATTCAGTGGATGATGAAGGAATAGCCTTAGTGAGCTTGTCAAATTCTTAGAACAATTATAAAACATCAAAAGCAAAAGTCATGTCTTCAGGAATTATTGGATTAGGGGCTTTTATAGCCATAGTTACCGTTCTTCTGATATTGTTTTTTATCAGTCGATACAAGCGGTGCCCGAGTAATAAGATTTTAGTGGTATACGGAAAAACAGGCGGTGAAAGTTCAGCTAAGTGTTATGCTGGTGGTGCTGCATTCGTTTGGCCAGTTATTCAAGATTATCAATATCTGGATTTAACGCCGTTATCAATCGATGTAAACCTACAGGATGCTTTATCTAAACAGAATATTCGAGTATCTGTACCTGCTCAGTTTACTGTGGGTATTTCGAATAAACCAGTTATGATGTTGGCTGCAGCCGAAAGATTATTGAATTTGGATCGAGCGAGTATAAACTCTTTAGCACATGATATCATCATGGGACAAATGCGTCTTGTGATTGCTAACATGGACATTGAAGAACTTAACACGGATAGAGATAAGTTTGTAGATTCGGTTTACACCAATGTTGGGGATGAGTTAAATAAAATTGGTCTCGAACTTATAAACGTTAACGTCACGGACATCCAAGATGAATCTGGATATATTAAAGCCCTTGGTCAAGAGGCTGCTGCCAAAGCAATCAATGATGCAAAGGTAAAAGTGGCCAACGAGGTAAAAACAGGTTCGATTGGTGAAGCTCTTGCCGGACAAGAGCAAAGAATTAAGGTTGCGGATGCAAATAGTAAGGCTGAAATTGGAGAAGCCAAAGCAGATGCGGCAGCCACAGAAGGTAAAAACACCGCCTCGATTGCCATCGCAAATTCGAATGCTCAAAGAGACATCGAAATTGCCGAAGCCGAAAGGAAGTCTACTGCTGCACAAAAAGTGGCTTCCGCCAAAGCCTTAGAGGAAGCTTATACCGCAGAGAAAATGGCGGAGGTAGCGAGGGCAGAAATGGAAATGGCGAGAATGAAAGCGGGAGAAATTGTTCAAGCTGAAATCGCCAAACAAAAAGCAGTTATCGCTGCTCAAGCCGAGGCAGAAAAAAATCGTGAACTTGCAAAGGGTGAAGCCGATGCAATTCTCGAAAAACTAACAGCACAGGCTAAGGGTACAGAGGAGTTACTTTTAAAACAAGCTGAAGGTTTTAAAGAACTCGTAAAAGCAGCTAATGGCGATCCTAACAGCGCCATCGGATACCTAATGATTGATAAATTGGCAGAATTGACTGAAATTCAAACAAGTGCCATTAAAGACTTAGACATTGATAAGGTGGTCGTGTATGATAATGGGAGTGGTAAAGGAGTGACTAATTTTGTTCAAGGACTCTATGGTATGTTCCCTCAATTAAATGATTATCTAAAACAAAATGGTCTTCAGTTACCAGAAGCTTTAGTTAAAGGCTCCGAAGATTCAGAATCTTCGGATAGTGAAGAATAGGTAGAAGGGAGCTTAGGCTCCCTTTTTCTTTTTAATATTGTATTATGAAAAAGCCATCCATCCTTTTAGCGATCGCCGTTGTAATCATCTTCATTGCCTGCAAAGGAAAAAAAGAAAATGTAAATGAAGTTCCTGTAGACGATCGAACAAAAGTGAATACTAACCACGCATTTCAGGATACATCAAAATCCGACTCATTAATACTTATTCAATCTGACAGTCGTAAAAATGCTCGAAGCGTTATGGATCAATAACTAGGCGCTTCTTTCGGCTGTAATTCTCGCGATTTCCACGATTGTTTCAATCGCTTTTTCAATGCTCTCTAGAGGTACATACTCATAGCGACCATGAAAATTATGACCACCAGCAAAGATATTTGGACAGGGTAGGCCCATGTATGAAAGTTGAGATCCGTCAGTACCTCCTCTTATCGCTTTTATTTTTGGGCTTACGCCAATGTTTTTCATAGCTTCTTCAGCGATGTCGACAATATGCATGACAGGTTCTACCTTTTCGCGCATGTTATAGTATTGATCTTTTATTTCGACCTCTACTAAATCTTTACCAAGCTTTTGATTTAACTGTTGAGCTACTTCCGTAAATAATATTTTTCTCTGTTCAAATTTCGTCTTGTCATGATCTCGAATGATGTAATTCAAAGTAGTCTTTTCGACGAGACCCTCCATTTTATGTAAATGAAAAAAGCCCTCATAGCCCTCTGTTTCTTGAGGGATTTCGTTCTGGGGCAAGGCGGCGATAAAGTCTTTCGCGATTAACATAGAGTTTATCATTTTATTCTTTGCATATCCTGGATGTACAATCTTACCATGTATCGTGACCTTACCACTAGCTGCATTAAAATTTTCGTATTCCAGTTCGCCCTCCTCACTGCCGTCCATGGTATACGCCCAATCAGCACCAAATTTTGGAACATCAAATTTATGCGCCCCTTTACCTACTTCCTCATCTGGAGTAAAACAGATCCTAATTTTACCATGTTTGATCTCTGGGTGATTAATAAGATATTCCATCGCTGAGACGATCTCTGTTACCCCTGCTTTATCATCAGCACCGAGCAATGTTGTCCCATCAGTAGTAATTAAGGTCTTTCCAACATAAAGTTTTAAATCTTCAAAGTATTCAGGGGATAAGACAATGT
>JAHDBE010000252.1 GCA_020630555.1 Saprospiraceae bacterium | reverse complement strand
GAGCTAAACGAACTTAAAGAAGCCATAGAAAATAATGACCTCGTCGAAGTGGCAGATGCTTTAGCAGACCTACAGTATGTTTTGTCTGGAGCGATTTTAGAGTTTGGACTTGCGTCAAAGTTTAAGTCCTTATTTGATGAAGTACAACGCTCTAATATGTCTAAGACCTGTAAGAGTATGGATGTTGCAGAACAAACAAGAACGCATTATAAATTTACCAAGGGCACGGACTCTTACATTAAAGAAAAAAATGGTGAATTCCTTGTGTTCAGAGAGGGCGATAATAAAGTTTTAAAGTCTGTAGAATATTCACCGGCAGATTTAAAATCTATTGTTGAGGGATAAAAAAATGCCTGTCTAGTTCGTTTACCAGACAGGCGGCTCCCATTTACGAATAAAAATTATTCTTGACTTAGAACATTCCTAAAATATCTAGGATTTCTTCTAAGCTTTTTTCTTCCGGAGATAACCCAGTTAGGTATCCCTCTGTAATTATTGCATTTTTCATTCCAAAGTGCGTCGAACCATCATTTAATCGGGAGATACTAATGAAAGTGACATCAGATCCTATTGGCGTAAGCCCATATGGCTCACAAAATTGCTTAGTATTAGGATCTCCTTGAAGCATAACAAAACTGTTTCTGTCATTGATCACCATATAAACTTGCGTGTTCACATTGCCGTATACAAGGTCGGGCATTTGGACACAAACATCTGTCTTTTGATCATCAGGAATGTTATAGTAAATATCACAATTAATCCAATCCAATTCTGTCGTCTGGAACTCATAACCAAAACCGTCTTGACCTTGAATGGTCCACTCTGAAATTCGAACTTGATTCCACAAGTCTCCTTGTGGTTCGGCTTCCTCCCAAACGAAGAGTTCATCTTCATTTTCTTCTCCAAAAAAGAAACGCGTTTCATTAGAAACACTATCAGATGGGATGTTTACTCGGATGCCTAGGTTAGGGTTTAAACTAAGCTTATTTCCATTTTGACTTGCGTCAAAGTAAAACACGGCTTCGCTTTCTAAAAAGTCCGAAGTTGTAGTTGTAGAAACCCCATAAAGCATCATAAGACCTTTGTCCATAAGTTCGATGTATTCAAATTCAACATCTCCCTCAACTGGGTTTCCATCTAAAACAAAAGTATTGGCAGGAATCGTAATAATATTACCATCATCTGTAAAAATGACGCTTCCGTCCTGATTATTAATAAGTTGGGTTTTCGAATAGGTTTGTACTTCTTGATTAAACGCATTAATATCACCGCTGATCGGGTCGGGGATAAATTCGTAAGAATCAGTACACGAATACATACAAATCATCATCGCAACTGGGAGCACGAGCCATAAGTTTTTCAAATTCTTCATGGTTGCAAATGATTTATTAGAAAGACCCTTGACCTTTGAATTTCGTTGCCTCATCTTTCTAATTTTTTAAAATTTATATCTGAAACCTGTTCTTAAACCAAGAACAGTGTACTTCTGGATTAATACATAATCATCTCTAGAGAAGCTATCCGGATAAAATCGCATTGTAGCTTCCGCAAAAATATCAGATCGGTCACTATAATGATAAATGGCGCCCATGCTGGCAAAATAACTTAAGCCAATATTAGTTTTGAAGGCTTCATAAGCACCATTTTGACCACTTGTAAACCATACATCATTCAAAGTGTCGGGGTCCATAAATTGACCTCTTTGTCTAAATGCAAGATTGACAAAAACACCTGTATTGATATTGTAAGAGATTTTATTTGATCGCCAATTTTCAAAGCCTACAATAAAAGGTATGTCAAATAACTTATATCGATTTTGAACGCGTACTCTCTCTTCTCCTGGCACATACTGAGTTATAGAGTCAATGACATTGCCCATGCCATCAGTGATGATTGTCGTAATCGTTTTTCCAGATTCAGGATCCGTATAGCGATAAAGCTCATTTATTTGAGAGTAGTTAATGCCAGTTTTAAAAGTGACGCCAACTTTTGTGACATACTGCGCATGAGCACCAAGTGAAAAACTCGGTAAAGAAATTTCGGAGTCTTCTCGAAGTCTCCTGTAATCACCAAATTCAGTCGCGCGAGATCTTAACTTTCTGAATCCATAATCCGCACTTGCATAAACATCGCCGTACCAACCAGTACGTAAGACGATTTGATCCTCGCATTGTGTATGCTCATCGTATTTCCACGCGGCAAGGTTTAGATCTTTGGATCTATTCTCGATATCAAATGCCTTGAGAGATATTGGAGAAATCTTCGAATTCTGCAATAACTCACGAGTTGCTATCGATGTATTTGAAAATAAAGTAGAGTTTAATGATGAGTTTAAATTTTCAAATTCACCGGATATAACAAATTGATTATCAGATTTAATTTTTGAATTAACTAATGTGTTAGTAGATGTTGTTTCGCTAAAGTCTAACTCCGATTTAGTTGCTTCAGTAATAGGTCTTAGGTCATCCGTAAAATTTGAATTTTTACTCACTGGCGATTCTACTGACTGAATATTCTCTTTTGGTTCGTCTTCAGAAGTCAAATCATTTTCTGCAATAACCATAGCGGTGGTTAAATCATCAGGATTTTGATTTGAGTTTGTCTGAGAATTTTCGATGGATGGGATTGAGCTCTCTGCAAGGCTATTTACATCGCCAGAAGTGTTTGTTTTGAAACCAAGCCAAATAGCTCCTAAAAGGATTAATCCTATAAGAGCTGATCCAATCCAAAAAAAGATTCCCACACGACGATTCTTTGAAGCAGGGTGTAATTCGAGATCAATACGATCCCATAGACCATCTGGCACCGACATCGAATGGTCAGATAGTTTTTCTTTAAATATGTTATCAAAAGAACTCATACCGCTATTTTATGTAGTTCGATTACTTTCTGTTGTAGAATACGTCTCGCTTTTACCAATTGAGAGCGCGAGGTACTCTCTTTTATACCTAATTCCTCTGCTATTTCTTTATGATTATATCCTTCAATGGCGTATAAATTAAATACAACCCGATACCCAGCTGGTAAAGCGTTGACTAAATTTAATAATTCATCTGCTGATAATTTAGACATAACCGCAGGGTCCATAGAGTCTTCAGGTGTGTTTTCCAATCCGATATTTTCATTTTTGAAGCTTTTTTTAGAGACATACTTCAAAGCAGTGTTTACCATAATACGTCTTATCCATCCCTCGAAACTTCCTTCAAACTTAAACTTATCTAAATTCTTAAAAACCTTAATAAAGCCCTCTTGGACAAGGTCTTCCGCTTCCGAATGATGCCGAGCATAACGATGACAAACAGACATCATTTTTCCGGCATACATATCAAAAAGCTGCTTTTGGCAAGTTCGATTGCCAGAGAGACATTCTTGTATTAATGCTTTTTCAGTCAAGCTGTGTGGCTTTAGACGATACATTTAAAAAGCGCTTTGATGGTAAGACCCTCAAACCAATCAAAACGATGCCTTGGACGAGAAAAATTATTCCTCCTCGTCAGAAACAATAACGGCGTCATCGATGATTTCGTCTCCGTCACCGTCTGCATCAGAAAATCCAGCCGCTTTAACGGGATCTTTAGGGGCTTCTATTTTTTCTGGTTCGATCGTAATTTTTCCTTCGTTTACCGCATCATAATCACCGTCGGCAAATTTTTCCGCTTTCGCGAAAAAATCATCTGTATCATCGAGTAATGAACCTCCTGCATCCAAGGTATCATCTGCAAAATCTTTTTTCGGTTTAGCAGCTTCTTCTGCGGCAAATGCCTCTGCCTTTTCAATCGTTTCATCCAATTTGTCTCCCATCTTATCAGAGATTTCTTTAGCCTTTTCGACAATCGAATCTTTGGCATCTAATACTTTTTCTCCCAGAGATTCGGACGTTTCTTTGAATTTTTCACCGACTACATCTCCGACATCTTTTGCCTTGTCCATAAAGGCCTCACCTGTGTCCAACACTTTGTCACCTACATTTTCAGTAAACTCCGCAGTCTTTTTTACAATTTCAGTATCGGCAATATCATCTTTCACTTGCTTTACTTTTTCTCCAAGATTACTTAAGTTTTCTGAAGCCGACTCAACCACGTTATCCGCTTTTTCCATAATGGCATCCCTGAGACCAGAGGTCTTTTCAGCTAAGGACTCACTAGCATCAGAGACAAATTCTTTCGAACTGTCTAGGAGGTCGTCCGCTTTTTCTTTCGTGTATTCTAATCCTCTTTCTGCTCCAGATTTGGCCACAGATTTTTTTGCCCAAAGTAATTTTTTGATTTCGCTTAAAAATCCCATATCAATAGTTTTAT
>JAHDBE010000251.1:1286-4325 GCA_020630555.1 Saprospiraceae bacterium | reverse complement strand
CCTCAACTTTTCCTGTAACCCAAAAATTATTCACTCCCTCTCCTTGAATAATATCCAATCGTTGAAGATTTAACAATTCGAGTAAACCTAGGAAAGTCACAATGGCGTGAACACGGTTTTCTAGGGTTAAAAACAATTGACGAAAGTCCACTTTCCCTTGTTTCTTCACCTGCGCGAAAATATATTCTTGCTGCCCTTGAATGGTATAACTAAACTTCACAATACGGTGGACCGTTCGATTTTGTCTATCCTCATATTGATCCATTAACCCCTGGAAAGTTTTTAACAGTTTAAAAAGAGTTAATGATTCCAACTCAATGTCTACAAGGGCTTTCGTTGCAATATTTTTTAATTCTCCCGAAATGTTTCCTCTTGGTTCTAGCTTAGACCGTTCAACTTCGTGACTGCGCATCTCATCCAGAATCTCTTTATACCGTTTGTATTCCAAAAGTCTTTGAGCCAACTCCTCACGAGGATCAATTTCATTTCCCTCTTCGTCAAGCTCTTTTCTAGGAATAAGCATTTTTGCTTTGATGCGCATGAGGGTTGCCGCCACCAAAATAAATTCACTCGCTACATCAATATTTAAGGACTCCAGATCGCGGATATACGCTAAAAAATCATCCGTGATTTTCGCTATCGGAATATCCTGAATATCCAATTCATCTCTCTCAATAAAAAAGAGTAAAAGATCAAATGGACCTTCAAATTGACCAATCTTAATCTTGTAGCCTTGCATAAGCGCAAAAGTAGTTAAATTCCCTTCGTTGACTATTTTTTTATTTGGGCGTGACCACTCACTTCGTTCGGGTCGGTCCATTACGGGGTTCACTTTTCGTTCCGTCCTGCGGACCAAAGCCCTTCATGCACCTCACGCGTTAAGCCCATATGAATACAATAACAAATTGTAAATCAATGACATGTTCAAGTGTTAAAACGGTTTTATTATGTATATTTAAAATAGTAGAAGAAATTCTGCACATTATAGAATAACCCTAAACCCCAAATTAATGAGACTTACGATCACCTTGACCGTACTGTTATGGTCATGTAGTCTGTTCTCTCAGGATGCCAAGCATTTGATTTCTAACTCAGGAAATTTAGAACAGTCTAATTTTAATGTACACGCCACTCTAGGGCAAACTTTTATTAACCAAGTAAATTCCGATTACTCCTTAAGTGAAGGATTTCATCAATTTTATGGTCATGTTTTACAAGACAAAGGTCTAAGAGATGAGGTATTAATCTTCCCTAACCCTACAAATAATTTAGTTCAAATAAATTATAGTGAAAACATTCAAACCATCCATGTTCTCAATGAACTTGGTGCGCTTGTTATGAAATTAAATAAGCTCGAAGGTTTGAATTCTATACTAGATTTTAGCACCCTGCCAAACGGGATTTATTTTGTCCATTTAGATTTTGATGATGGAATAAAATCCGTTGAAAAAATTATTAAGCTTTAATCATTACTACGAACAACAAAACTCCAAACATGAAAAATTTCTTAAGCGTAGCACTCTTACTATGCGCATTAAGTGTTTTCGGTCAGTCCAATTTTGATGGATTTTCTTACCAAGCTGTGGTACGAACTGAAGACGGAAAAGCATTTAACAATAGTGAAGTAGAAGTGCTCATCGACCTTTACGAAACAGGTCGAGAAAAACCGGTTTACTCAGAACAACACCTTGTAAAAACAGATAATTACGGACAATTAAATTTAATTGTGGGTAATGGGATTCCTACTTATGGTAACTTCGAATCCATTCCATGGCAAAAGGCCAACATCTATTATCAAGTCCAGCTTATTAATGAAAACAAAAATCTAAACATTATTAGTGAAGCTGAAATCCTAGCTGTACCCTATGCACTTTTTGCACGGTCCGCAGGTAGTCTGGCTGATGGATCCAATGATCTAAACAGAAATTATCTTGAAGGTAAATACTGGACGATCAATGGAAATTTTGTCCCCAGTGGAAGCAATATTCTAGGAACTCTTAATGGAGAAAATTTAAATATCGTCACCAATGCTCAAACACGAATTCAAGTTAACAGCAATGGTACGATTGATGTTCTAGGACTCACAAATTTTAATGATGTTGCACGATTTGGGGATGACGTTTTTATGAGTCGTAACCTTGATATCACTGGGATGCTAACTTCTAATAAGAATGCTTATATCGGAGGATCTCTCGAAGTAGACAAGGAAGTCAACGTAAATGAAAGCGTCGATATTCAAAAAAATCTTTCAGTATATGGAGAGGTGTTTTTTGCGGGTGGACTTGGAGTAGCAGGACTAACCATTCTAGACGGTGGTGTGATTGTAGGTAAAATGACTCCTACCTTACTCACGGGAACATTAACTGTTGATAAAGAAACCCAGCTAAATAGTTCGCTGACAGTCGAAGGAGAAACAAACCTAAATAACAAACAATTCGTACGCACAAATGCCGCTGATGGAGATTACGTCGCTCAGTTTGAAAACACAAATAATGGGGACGGCGATGGTATCAATATCAAGCTTGGAAAAGAACGCACCATATTTACGCCTCCTTCTTTTCCTAACCCTTTAACACCGACACAGCAGCAACAAATTAGAGATCTAATTCGATGCGACTATCCAGGGAATAAAATCAACTTGCTCGGCAATATCGTTTTAGAAGGACTTCAAGCGGATATTCAAATGCTTGCTGGATTGGCTGTGGGAGTAGGAAACTTCTTAATTAACTTTATCAATGCTCAGTTAGGATTACCTTACAATATCCCAGCTGGATTTATCACTCCGGGCATTGATCTGTTGTATATTGATATGCCTTCTATTGCAGGTGTGGGCATACCAGATGTGGATGTAAACTTACCTGCATTACCACCTACTTCCATTCCGCTATTGCCAGCTATTCCACAGATCAGTTTAAGTGCTATTGGTATTCCAGAAATCCCAATTAATGATTTGAATTTCTGGGGCGTACCAAATCTTTGTTTAAATGATGCGCCTGGCACAACACCATTAAACAACGAAAACGAATTTATTCGCTTTTC
>JAHDBE010000251.1:0-1186 GCA_020630555.1 Saprospiraceae bacterium | reverse complement strand
GTAGTTGGTGGTGAGATCACTAAAGATTTGGCGAAAGCCGAACAAGTCATGGTCGTCTCGCACAACCCTATTGTATTAGGAAATACTCCAGAAAATAACAAAGTACACCTTGGTCAAAATATTGCTTTTATGGGTCAAGTCCCTGTTAAAGTAACTGGACCCGTGCGAACTGGTGACTATATCGTAGCCGATCCAAACATTCCTGGATATGGAGTGGCGAAAAGTGAATATGACATGACTGTGGAAGATTTTAAATATGCGGTAGGAAGATCATGGGATAATCGTCTGGATGAAGGGCCGAAAATGGTAAATACTGTTGTTGGAATTCACAATGGAGATTACATGCGAATCCTACAAAACATGGAGCGTAAGTTTGATGCTTCAGAATCACGACTCGAAAATCTAGAAGCAAAAGTCGAATTGCTTTCTAAGTACATTGAAAGCTCTGACAATAACGATTAACGATATGAGATACATCTGGACTTTAGCTTTTGTACTGGTAAGCACCTTACTATTTTGTCAAGGAGCCAATGAAGTACAAAATGATGAAGCATTTCTAAAACTTGTCACGAACCTTTATGAAAAAGGTGTGGACATGAAAGGTGATCGCTTCTTTATTAATGAAGAAGCACAAACACTGATAGAAAGTGAACAGGCAAGGAAAGAGATGTATCCTGCGGAATATACTTGGCAAAAGACCTTTGAATACATTAAGAATAATGAATTAAAAAAGGCTTTTTGGTATATGATAAACCTAGCGGCCATTTCTGAAGCGAATCGAAGTATGGTTGTTAAGTCTATGTTGACCTACGATCAAGTCTTTAGAATGGATGAAGTGTTAGTCAGTACTTTTTATACCTACTGTTACATGGATCCTCAAATTGGAACCATTGAAGATGGAAAGCCGATTATTAAAAAGCCTCATATTCTTGAGGACAAACTACGATCCGTTCAAGAGATTATACATTACATGGAAAAGTATAAATCCGAAAAATATTGAGAATAGTTTTTAGGGTGAGTTTTTTAGCTCACCCTTTTTTGTGCTCTCACTTTACGTGATTCTTCATTTTTTCATTTGATAATTAGATTTTTCTAAACAAATGAGATTGTTACTTTGGCATCGCCCCAAAGTAACCAAAACTCTAGACGCTTGAAATGCTAAACTGCAATGCAGGCACCCGCACCC
>JAHDBE010000250.1 GCA_020630555.1 Saprospiraceae bacterium | reverse complement strand
GGCCAAAGTGTGTTTTCTGCAATACAGCGGCAACTAGCACACTACAGTTACCATGTGGGACAAATTGTCTTTATAGCTAGAATGCTTCAAAGAGAGAATTGGAATAGTTTGTCCATCCCAAAAGGAAAATCACAAGAATACAACGAGAAAAAAACAAACCAATCCAAAAAAGATCAGCATTTTACAGACGATTTTATGAGTAAGCCTTAGGCCATGAATTATGTCGCTTTTCTTTTTTTCAAAACAGTGGTTAATCTATTCAGATTAATACCTTTTAGTGTTCTCTATATAATATCTGACATTCTATGTTTTTTGCTATTTAAAGTCTTTAAATATCGAGTTGGCACTGTTAAAGACAATTTAAAACTGGCCTTTCCTGAAAAGTCTGACAGTGAAATCCATAGTCTAGCGAGTAAATTTTATCGTCATCTTTCTGACCTACTCATGGAAAGTTTTAAAGGTCTTTATTTAAGCGAGAGAGAGATCGTAAAACGATATAAAATCAGAAATCCTGAAGTTCTAGATGCCATTTTTAAAAATGGTAATCATGCTGTGGGTATGGCTAGTCACTATGGTAATTGGGAATGGGGGCCTATGAGTATTGGTTACCAGCTTAAACATCGTGTTTTGGGTTATGTGAAGCCACTTAAAAATAAATACCTTTTTGACTTTATTCGATTTGATAGAAAGAGGCCCAATATAGAAGTGTGCTCTATTTATGAAACGCAAGAGAGTCTTAGGAAATATTCAGACTCTCCTACTCTACATGTTTTTATAACAGATCAGAGTCCTACTAATTTAGAGAAGGCTGATTGGATCCACTTTTTAAATCAAGACACTCCTTGGCTGCATGGAGCCGATCGAATTGCACGAGAATGGGGATGGCCAGTTGTCCATATGGAGATTATTCGAGTAAAAAGAGGGTTTTACGAGGTCGAACTCGAACTCATTGAAGACGATCCTAAAAAGACTAGTGAGGGAGATATAAACTTCAAATATGTTAAAATCCTCGAAAAGCAAATTTTACGTAAACCAGAAGAATGGCTATGGTCTCATAGACGATGGAAGCGCGTTAAAAACAAACCTAAAAATAAAGTAGTTCGCTACGATTAATCCCTTCTGTTTTCACCGTATAGGCGGTTATTTCCTATATTCAAGCTTCTGTAAACCTAAACCTGAAGCATGAATATCAGAGTCAATTTCCTATGGGTCGTACTCATAGCCTTACTATGCGTTCCTCAATCAAGCCAGGCCCAATTATTCAAAAAGAAGAAAGATGACAAGGCCGAAATGCCCGCTAAACCCAAAAAGAAGGGTAAAATCAAACCTTACAAAGAAGTCATTACTAAAGACGCGGTATCTGACGAAGGACTATTTCATGTTCACAAAGTCGATGGTTCGCATTATTTCGAAATCCCAATGGAGCTACTCGATAAAGAAATGCTCATCGTTAGTCGGATTTCAGGATTTGTTAAAAATCTAAATTTTGGAGGAGCCGGAGTAAAATCTAAACCTCAGCAAGTTATTAGATGGCAGAAAAAAGACGATCAGATCCTCCTTCGATCAGTCTCTTACAATAGTGTGGCCAGTAACGAAGATCCGGTGTATGAGTCCGTCGTCAACAATAATTTCGAACCGATAATACAGGTCTTTGACATTGCGGCTTTTGGTATGGATACCACATCTGTTGTAGTTGATGTCACAAAGTTTTTTAAAAGTGATATCCCTATGATCAGTCCTCTAAGTAGTGGTCAAAGACAAATGTTTGGCATCAGAGGCCTTGACGGAAGTCGATCCATGATCAATAATATTAAGTCCTATCCAAAAAACATTGAGGTCAGACAGTTTCTAACTTTTAATGGTACTAAGCTTCCAGACAATCAACTAACCGGTACGCTTTCGGTGGAAATGAATCAGTCTATAATCATGCTTCCAGAGGAGCCCATGCAACCCAGATTCTTTGACCCCCGAGTCTCCTACTTTTCGATAAGACAAACCAATTATAGTTTAGACGAACAGAAAGCGGCTTACCAACAGTTCATCACGCGATGGAGACTAGAACCCACCGATGAAGAAGCCTATAAACGAGGAGAATTCGTCGAACCCAAAAAGCCAATTGTATATTACATCGATCCTGCCACTCCCGAAAAGTGGAGACCGTATATTAAACAGGGTGTCGATGATTGGCAAGAAGCTTTCGAAAAAATCGGATTTAAAAATGCCATAAAAGCCATGGATCCTCCAACCCCTGAAGAAGATCCCGAATGGTCTCCTGATGATGTACGATATTCTGTCATTAGATATGTTACTACAGATATTCAGAATGCCATGGGACCACATGTCCATGACCCTAGAACAGGTGAGATTTTGGAAAGTGATATTATTTGGTATCACAACATCATGAAACTTTTGAGAAACTGGTATTTCATTCAAACATCGGCGGTTAATGAAAATGCTAGAAAATCGAAATTCAAGGATGAAGTTATGGGTGAGTTGATTCGATTTGTATCCGCACATGAGGTTGGTCATACACTGGGATTACCCCATAATATGGGTGCAAGTTCTGCGTATCCCGTAGATTCTCTAAGGTCCCCATCTTTTACAAAGAAAATGGGAACAGCACCAAGTATCATGGATTACGCTCGATTTAATTATGTCGCTCAACCAGGAGATGGAGATGTGGCTATGCATCCTGCCATCGGTATCTATGACGATTGGTCGATAAAATTTGGCTATAGTTGGTTTGACGGATTGGATGAAAATGAAGAAAAAGCGACATTAAACGATTGGATAAAAAGTCATGATGATGATCCTCTTTATCGATTTGGTCGCCAGCAATGGCGTGTCATTGACCCTAGTTCGCAGACAGAAGACATTGGAGATGATGCTATTTATGCAAGTGAATTAGGCATCGCCAATTTAAAGCGAATTGTCCCTAATCTCATTGAATGGACATCTGAAGAAGGCGAAGATTTTGATGATCTGGCTGAGTTGTATTTACAGGCTCTAGGCCAATATCGACGCTACTTAGGACATGTCACAAATAATATTGGAGGTGTTACGGAGATTTTTAGAACATACGATCAAGACAAAGCAACATACACTCATGTAACTCGAGCAAAACAACAACGTGCACTTTCTTTTTTAAATACTCACTTGTTTAACACGCCGAGTTGGATGATTGATAAAGAAATAATTAGTCGTATCGAACAAAGTGGAGTTGCAGATCGAATTCGTTCGCTTCAATCCGGAACACTCAAATTATTATTTGATCCAGAAAGACTCTTGCGTATGATCGAAAATGAAGCACTTAATAGTAGTGCTGCTTTTAGCGCAACGGATCTATTTGATTATTGCAATCGCGAAATATTTAGTGGCACACCAGATCAATACAGAAGAAACCTACAAAGAGCTTATGTGGATGCGCTAAGCACATTAGTCAAATTAGACAATGAGCGTTATAAACAAACAGACATCAAAGCTTTAGCAAGAGGTAGTTTAAAGACTTTACAAGGGCGTTTAAATGGCGGAACAGGATTAAATGGATATCATAACGACGAACTTAAACAGCGTATCGAATCCATTATTAACCCTTAATCAGTAAGCATTTTAAATAGCAAACGAATATTTGCGTAAGAATTTTTTAAGTAAGTATTCGTTTGCTTTTGTTCTGCCCAAATTGCCTGTTCAATGTCCTCCTCTGCTTGAGGTATTAAAGGTTGATCTTTGGCACTCATCCAATACCAATGGGTGACTTTCAAAATCCGTTTTTTAGACGTACGATACACATGGTATGTCTTGCCTATTTTATTATGTAACACTAAGCCCACAACACCTGTTTCTTCCTCCACTTCTCTTAAAGCCGCTTGCTTTTTCTTTTCTCCTGGATCTAACTTCCCTTTGGGTAAATCCCATTTACCCCTCCTAAAAATCCATAAAAGTTTTCCTTTGTCATTTTTCACAAGACCTCCAGCCGCATGAATTGTTGAAAACAAAGATTTAAGTTTTTTAAACAGCGCTTTAGGATCTTCGTTATACAAAATAACACCTGGTGTTCTTTTGTTTTTCTCCAGCAAGTCAATGTAATTAATTAAGAACTTAGGATTACCATCACTATAATTAGTAACGAAGTCCAAATGGCTTTTTTTTAGATCTTTAAATTCCTTACTTGAGCAGCAAATCAGTGGTCGCTCATTGATATAGATTTTGTACATTGTGGCTCCAAACGACGTGTTAATAACTATGGGTATTTCGACCGAAGTTGCGAAGAATTTATTGAAAATAAAAGCGATAAAATTAAGTCCAGAAAATCCTTTCACTTGGGC
>JAHDBE010000249.1:1795-4332 GCA_020630555.1 Saprospiraceae bacterium | reverse complement strand
GATTTACGTACTGTAAGTCTCTATTTAAGTTTCATAAACACAACGAACTATTGCTTGTTTGAAGAAGACATGTTCTTAAAAGCAGCTAAAAATATTGGCATACAAAACCCACCAGATAAAAGTGACTTTGGTCGATTTCAAAAGATTAGTCAGAGTTTATACAAAGTAATTTCTAAAAATACGGAGCTGATAAATGCCTACAGCTCATCATCTCATTCTGATCTCATTCAGGACGATTCTTTATATATCGTGTATGATTTTTATGAATTGGCTTCCGCCAATGTTATTTAAGATAATAGTCCACAGTAGATACGACTCTGACAATTTTGTCCGGTGTAAACATCTCGTTTTCATTGGTTCGATCTCCTGGTAGTATTTGAAAAACGCCCTGATTAGCCCGACGTATTTTTCCTACGGCTGATCCTGAGTTATTGGCAAATTCTTGTGCTGCCGCTTTGGCTTCTTTGGTTGCCTCAGCCAACATATCCTTTTTTAGAGATTTAAATTTGGTAAAATAATACTTAGGTCCTGCCGACCATTGATCCGTTTGGATTAATATACCTTGAGAGATTAGATCGCCTGTCGACTTTTGAGCACTTTGCACTTTCTCAATATCTTCTGTAACTACAGCCAATCGAAAATCTCCGGATAAACGCGCCGTTGCATTTTGGTAGTTGTTTTGATATACATTAATACTCGGTGATTTCATTTCACTTTCCGAAAAACCCTCCGACTTGAGAAAGCCACGAATGGACTTTTCAATGCTTTGAATTTTCCTTTGCATATCCTCCGTCGTATTGGCAGCGATCTGTGTATTGATAGACCACCATGCCTTATCTGCTTTGACTTCCTTTTCAGATAATCCTTTGACGGTAACAAAGTTGTTTTGTTTTTTTATTTGGCTTAAGCCAAAAGCTAAGATCACGCTCGAAATAATCAAAGCCAGACTAATCCATATCGCTGATTGTTTTTGCATATATTCAAAACTAATTTCTATTGGATAACAATCCTAATTTAAAAAGCTTAAATGCTCGTTATGAGAACGATACTTGCCATTGCTATATTTTTCAGCACCATTTCTTTCGCGAAAGCGCAAAAAATAGAATCTCCTGATCATGAAAAATATTATTCATCCGTAGAATGGAGACATATTGGTCCATTTCGAGGAGGGAGGAGTTGCGCGGTCACTGGAGTTTCTGGAAAACCAAATTTATTCTACTTCGGTGCTACAGGAGGTGGAGTATGGAAAACTGAGGATGGTGGAAGATCATGGGAAAATATTTCCGATGGATATTTTGGGGGGTCGGTCGGTTCGATTTCTGTTTCAGAATCTGATCAAAATGTGATTTATGTAGGTGGCGGAGAAAAAACCGTTCGCGGCAATGTCTCGTTTGGATACGGTATTTGGAAATCTGAAGATGCAGGGAAAACATGGACCTCCAAGGGTTTAAAAAAATCGAGACACGTTTCTAGAATCCGCATTCATCCCAATAATTCGGAAGTGGTTTACGCGGCGGTTATGGGGAATTTATTCGCTGATAATCTGGAGAGGGGCATCTACAAATCAACTGATGGGGGAGACACATGGAAGAAAGTGCTTTATGCCAATGCCTCAACAGGTGCGGTAGACCTTTGTTTTGATCCCAATAACCCTCGGATCATGTATGCGAGTACTTGGAACGTTAGACGTACCCCTTATTCTTTGTCAAGTGGAGGGGATGGATCGGCCATTTGGAAAAGCACCGATGGGGGAGAAACATGGGTTAACATATCAGATAAAAAAGGCCTTCCTGAAGGTGTCTGGGGAATCAGCGGTATTTGTGTGAGTCCTCTAAACTCAGATCGAGTTTGGGCACTTATCGAAAATGAAAATGGCGGAGTATTTCGATCAGATGATGGCGGTGAAAATTGGTCTAAAGTAAATAGTAGCAGATCGCTGCGGCAGAGAGCTTGGTACTACACCCGAATTTATGCGGATACCGAAGATGAAGAGGTGGTGTATGTAGTCAATGTCGCATATCATAAATCCAAGGACGGTGGCAAAACTTTTAAATCTTACCGTGCGCCACATGGGGATCACCATGATTTATGGATTGATCCAGAGAACTCTCAACGGATGATAATTGGAGATGATGGAGGCGCACAAGTCACTTACGATGGGGGTGAAACTTGGTCAACCTATCATAATCAACCAACCGCACAATTTTATCGTGTAACAACTGATAATCATTTTCCCTATCGTATTTATGCAGCCCAACAGGACAATAGCACCATTCGAATTGCTCATCGTACAAACGGATCATCTATTGACGAGGGTGATTGGGAATCGACGGCTGGGGGTGAATCTGCCCATATTGCCATCGATCCTTTAAATAATGATATTGTTTACGGTGGAAGTTATGATGGGTTTTTAACCCGAAAAGATCACTCTACCGATCAAGTGCGAGCCATCAACGTTTGGCCTGACAATCCCATGGGGCATGGTGCTGAAGGGATGAAATATCGCTTTCAATGGAATTTCCCCATTTTCTTTTCCA
>JAHDBE010000249.1:0-1785 GCA_020630555.1 Saprospiraceae bacterium | reverse complement strand
AATTATACACCGCCTCTAATCACCTACATGTTAGTGAGGACGAAGGGAATAGTTGGCAAATCATTAGCCCTGATTTGACGCGAAATGACTCTACAAAATTGGTATCCTCTGGAGGGCCTATTACTCAAGATAATACTGGAGTGGAATATTATTGTACCATTTTTGCAGTGGATGAATCGCCATTAAAAGAGGGCTTGATTTGGGTGGGGAGTGATGATGGTCTTCTTCATTTAACTCAGGATGGGGGAGAAAATTGGTCGAATGTGACGCCTAAGAATATTCCTAAATGGTTAATGATCAATGACATCATTGCCGATCCTTTCCAAGAAGGAGGATGTTACTTCGTAGGGACTCTGTATAAGGCTGGTGATTTTATGCCTTATGTCTTTAAAACATCTGATTATGGCAAGTCATGGAGAAATATTTCTAACGGAATACCTAGCGAGCATTTTACAAGAGCTATTGAAGTAGATCCGGAAAAACAAGGAGTATTGTATGTGGGTACAGAATCGGGAATGTACATTTCCTCGGATGATGGTAGAAATTGGAGGTCGTTTCAATTGAATTTGCCTATAGTTCCTATCACGGATTTAAAATTAAAAGACGATAATCTTATTGCCTCTACTCAAGGAAGAAGTTTATGGATGATCGATGACTTATCAGTCGTCCGGCAAGCTATAGGTAAGGATTTAGGAGATGTTCATTTATACAAACCCAATGACTCTTATCGTATGGGTGGTGGACAAAATAAGCGCAATAAAAGTGCGGGTTTAAATCATCCAAATGGAGTAGGGGTTCATTATTATTTGGGCAAATTCGATGCTAAAGTGGATACGCTAAACTTGGTTTTTAAAGATGTCGAGGGTAATGAAATTGCCAATTATTCAAATCACTCCGAGGATAAGAGTTTTAAAATCGAGCCCAAAGAAGGGGCTAACTATTTTAACTGGAACATGAGAGGAAAATCTGCGTCAAAATTTGATGGCATGATTCTTTGGTGGGGAGGATTAGCTGGTCCTAAGATGTTGCCCGGAGATTACTCCGTCGAATTGGTTTTTAACAGTGATACTCTATCGCAGTTCTTTAATATATTAAAAGATCCACGAGTTAAATATTCAAATTTTGAGCTAAAGTCTCAATTTGATTTTATCACTTCCGTGAATGCAAAAGTATCAGAAGCACATGATGCCATTAAAGAAATGCGCGCTTTAAAAACTCAAATGAAGGATGCCAAAAAACGATTCGATAATGAAAAGGTATCAGACGCAATATCTGAGATTGATTCTATTTTGACGAAAGTCGAAAAAGAGTTATATCAGACCAAAAATAAGAGCCGCCAAGATCCTTTAAATTACCCAATAAGACTGACGAATAAATTAGCCCATTTAAATTCTTTATGTCAAGTAGGTGATGCACCACCTACTGCTTCTATGTTTGAAGTGCGCGATGAAATATCCGCTTTGATTGATATCGAACTGGCAGAGTACGAAGAGCTTAAGTCAAAACGGATTCCCGAACTCAATGCCATTATTAAAAATGAAATTTCTGATTTTATCACGGTCCCTGAAAAAAAGAAATAGAGGAATTGTAGAATTATTTAATTTGCAGCAACTAAGAATAGATCTATGAATAAAGTCGTATCCAATGCCGACGAGGCCATAAATGGAATTGAAGATGGAATGACCCTTATGTTAGGAGGTTTCGGATTGTGTGGTATTCCGGAAAACTGCATCTCAGCATTAGTGGAAAGTGGAGTCACTAATCTGACATGTATTTCAAATAACG
>JAHDBE010000248.1 GCA_020630555.1 Saprospiraceae bacterium | reverse complement strand
GGCCAATGCTTTAGAACATTCTAAAAACTGAGGGTCGTTTAAAAGAACAAGGGCCTGTAAGGGAGTACTGGTGTTTTCTCTTTTTACATTACAGAAATCTCTAGTCGGCGTATCAAACAACATCATATTCGGTGGCGGCACTGTACGTTTCCAAAAGGTGTATAAGCTTCGTCTGTAATTGGATTGTCCTTCATCTTGAATATATCTCGCTGTGCTCCCTCCTCCTCCTCCAGTCACTTCATTCCACAAACCTTCAGGCTGGTATGGCTTAACACTGGGTCCACCAAGCTCTTTGTTTAATAATCCACTAATAGACAGCGCATGATCCCTAATCATCTCCGCGGATAATCTTGTACGATTCGCGGTCGCAAAAAAGTTGTTATTCGGATCTTTAGATTCTACGTGCCTGTAATTGGCGCTTTGTTTATAGGTTGATGAATTCACTATGTAACGAATCATCTTCTGGATATCCCAATTATCTTCCTTGAACTTCATGGCGAGATGATCAAGTAATTCTGGATGAGTTGGTAAGCTCCCTTGCGAACCAAAATCATCTGATGTAGCCACAATTCCTTTCCCCATGAGTTGCTGCCATAATCTATTTACCATGACTCGGGAGGAAAGCGGGTTTTCTTCGGAGAATAACCATTGAGCGAGATCCAGTCTATTTTCAGATTTTTGAGTTGGCTTGTTTTTTTGACCTAGACTTGGCACCTGAGATTGTACTTTCTCTGCAGGTTGATCGTATAATCCTCTATTCAAAACATGAGTTTGCCTTGGCTCAGGCATTTCCTTCATCACCATTAATGAAATTTCTTCAAGGGTATCCAGATTATTGATAAAAGAAATCTGAGAATCCATTTCTTGTTTGGTCAATGTGATGGTGGGTTCAGGGATCTCTCCATAATCAATCAGTCCCTTTTCTTCGACATTATTAAAATAACTGAAAAGCTGATAATAGTCCTTTTGCGAGATGGGATCATATTTATGATCGTGGCATTTGGCACATTCGAAAGTGAGACCTAAAAATGCGGTACCAAAAGTATTTGTTCGATCACTCACGTATTCGACGCGATATTCTTCTGGGATCACCCCACCTTCTTGGGTTATTTTATGATTACGATTAAATGCCGTGGCTATTATGGATTCTTTTGAAGCTTCTGGAATGAGATCGCCTGCCAATTGCCATTGGACAAATTGGTCATACGGCATATTTTCATTAAACGCATGAATAACCCAATCTCTCCATGGCCACATTGTCCGTTCTAGATCATCTTGATAGCCATGCGTATCGGCATAACGCGCTAAATCTAACCATGTGCTAGCCATTCTTTCCGCGTAAGCGGTACTTAAAAAGTATCGGTCAATGATTCGGTTATAATTTTCTTTACTTGGATCAGCCTTAAACGATTCGATGTCTTCTAAACTTGGAGCTAATCCAGTCAAATCAAAACTCAATCGTCGCAGAAGCTTTTCGTTTGTGGCCTGAGGTGAGGGTGTTAAATCGTGGTTTTCTAATTTTTTTAGAATGAAATTATCAATAGGATTCGAAACCCAATCCACATTTGAAACTTTTGGAATAATGGGTGATTCCGGCGGGATAAACGCCCAATGTTCTTTCCATTCAGCCCCTTGTTCTATCCATTTTTTTAAAGTCTTCTTTTCGACTTCCGTCAATGTAAGATTGGACTCTGGAGGCGGCATTATTTCATTAGGATCTTGAGAAAAGATTCGATGCACAAGCGTGCTATTTTCTGGATCCTGTGCAACAATCGCATATCGACTATTAAGACTATCCAAGGCTTTAAACGCCAATTCCTTTGTATGCAGTTGCAAATTGCCTTCCATCTTATTCTTGTCAGGACCGTGGCACTTAAAGCAGCGATCTGATAAAATGGGTTTTACGTGAAAAATAAAATCTACTTGATCTGGAATAACGGCTGATGCTGTACTTGAAATGGAATCTTCTTTTTCTTGGACTACTGAGCAGCGTTCAGTTAAGAACACCAAAGAGAGCATAACTGCAAAAAGTAGACATGAAAAATAGACTTTTTTCATGCTTTTAAAATATCACTTATTTTATTGACGTGGAGTAATATCCTCGAAAATAATGCGGTATGTCATCTCAGTTATACGCACTAAATGAAATACAATAATTGAGTATTCTAAAGGCAAACAGAAAAGATCAGGTAAATCTTCATTCATGAAAGCTATATTTGATCAGATATCAATACCACGTATAAAAAACATGTTATGACCTTACATCATATGAAGTTATTGATTTTAGTATTCTTCTTTTGTGCGTGTGCGCAAGAGGCAAAAAAAACAAGTGATAAAAGTGCAGAGCTTAATCCTCCAGCACAAGGATTTAACCAAGAAGAATCTGACGAGAAAGCGATCAAAATAGCCGATCAAATCATGGAGGCTATGGGAGGAAGAGAGCAATATGATAAAACCACGCATCTTTCTTGGAATTTCTTTGGTAGTAGAAAACATTGGTGGAACAAATCGACGGGTGACATCCGTATCGAATCGCAAAAAGACAGCTTTAATCTTATCATGAACATTCATAGTCTCGAGGGCCAAGTCTACAAAGACGGAGAATATTTAGCGAATCCAGATTCTCTTTCAAAGTACCTTCAGTTGGGTAAAGAAATGTGGATTAATGATTCGTATTGGTTGGTCATGCCTTTTAAGTTGAAAGATTCAGGAGTAACTCTAAAATATTTCGGAGATGGCTCCGTGGACTCGATAGAATATGATGTTTTGTCTTTGGAATTTGAAAATGTAGGTGTGACGCCTGACAACAAATACCATGTTCAGGTAGACAGAGAAAGTAAGCTGATAACGAGTTGGTCATTCTTTAGGGACAGGGAAGATAAGGCACCAAATTTCACAACACCTTGGGCAAATTATCGAGAATACAATGGGATATTATTATCAGACGATCGAGGTCAGTATAAGTTGACCGAGATTTCTACAGAAAGATTTGATGATAAATTGCTTAGGGAATTGTAATTAAATTATTTATGACAATAATTAAATCAATCATAATAGCTCTCCTTTTATCTTGCCAATGCATTTCTCTTGCGGCTCAAGAATACAATATGATTATTGCTAAATCTAATGGAGAAAGAGATTCTGTCATATTCGGGTTCAGGGAAAATTCTGTAATTGGAATGGATTCAACACTAGAATCAAATTTGTACGGAACCCCATTCGATGATTTTGATATACGAATTGTCCAAAGAGATTCAAATAGTCTATTTGATTGTCCAAATAATGAAGAATTGAAATATCGTTACATATATGATAAAAACTTCGATTCTAAAATAAATTATAGGCCTTTTGACATTGATAATCATAAATCTAGATCCTTCGAATTTTTAGTTAATGCTGATTATTACGATACACTAATAATTTCGACGACAAACGGGGAATTAGGCGAGAGTTCGGTGTTGTATTCTAGTCGCGAAGATACATGCACTGATAACGGACCAGACGGATTTCTATTTGCTGGTAGTTTTCAGCAGATAAACTTAAATTATGCAACTGCTTTTTTATTTGATTCCATTTCAAATTTCACGGTTACCTTTAATAGTGTCTTAAGTTCTAATCATGAAATAATTGAGAATAAAAATAAAATTGACATTAGTCCGAATCCTGCTTCAACTCATATTACTTTAAAAAATAATAGATCATTACATTCTCACTTTAAAATTTTCATATTTGATATACATGGAAAGTTAGTTATCAATAAGAAAATCATTCTAAGTCAAAAAAGGATAAATATCTCTCTTGAAAACTTAAACCAAGGATTATACTTCTGTCATATTCTAGATGAGGAAGGGGTGATACAAACAAATCGATTCATTAAAATTTAAGAATCGTCGTTCTAACATAAACAAGATTACGACGGCAGTAAGCTTTTATAATACTTTTAAACTAAATCAAGAGTCATAATTGCTTTAATGTGTTGAAAAATCACGGAATATTCAATTAAATAATGGTGCTAATAAAATATGCGAATTAGATTGTACTGTTAACAAAACTTCTTTTCTTTGCATTCCCTTACGGGAAAGAAAAGTAACAGTACTTTTCAAATAAGTTGAGGGTATAGCTCAGTTGGTTTAGAGCGCTGCCTTGACAGGGCAGAGGTCGACAGTTCGAGTCTGTCTATCCTCACGAAAAACGGGATTCGCGAAAAGATTTAGTGAAAAATAGCAATAATATATATGCGCTATTTTGCATAATTAATGTAGAGCTATATCTTTGCAGTCGCTCAGTAAAAAGCGTCCACTGGTGAGGTGGGTGAGTGGCTGAAACCACCGGTTTGCTAAACCGGCGTAC
>JAHDBE010000247.1 GCA_020630555.1 Saprospiraceae bacterium | reverse complement strand
GAAATCAAAGGTGAAAGAGATCCTGGTTACACCGGTGTTTGGGTCAATGATGCATTGGGTAGGCGTAAACTTTGTGCTATTGGTGTACATATGTCTAGATGGATTACTCTTCATGGATTTGCACTAAATGTTAATACGAATCTCGAGTATTTTAAGAATATTGTTCCTTGCGGAATTAATGAATCGCAGAGATCCGTGGGATCAATAGCAAGTGAAAGAGGAGAGGAAATTTCGATGGGAAAAGTAAAGAAATCAATACTGGAAAATTTTAAGTCTACATTTAATATAGAGTACTTTAATTTATGAAAGAAAAGACCGTTTCGGAATCAAAAACGATCATGACGGAAATGATCATGCCTAACGATACCAATCCATTGGGCAACTTAATGGGAGGTAATTTAATGCGTTGGATGGATATTGCAGCTGGCGTGTGTGCGGCAAAACATGCGGAGGCACATGTCGTTACGGCTTCTGTAGATCACGTTTCTTTTCAAAGTGCAATCCGATTGGGAAATGTTATAACCATTACAGCTGTAATGACAAAAGCCTTTAGTAGTTCGATGGAGGTCTATGTTGAGGTAACTGTGGCCGAAATAACTGGAGCAAATCCAAGAAAGTCTAACCATGCTTATTTTACCTTTGTAGCTGTAGATCAAGAAAATCAAAAACCAATTAAGGTGCCACAGCTTAGGGCCGTAAGTTCAGAAGAACTCGATCGACAAGAAGGTGCCAACAGGCGTAGAGAAATAAGATTGATTTTAAGTGGAAGAATACAACCATCAGAAGCCAAAGAAGTCAAAGACTTCTTTAGCAAGTTTTAAAAACCACTTTAAATCATAGGATAAATCCGATTCATTTTATTTTCCAAAAAACCGTTAAGAAGGTACTTACTATCTATTTCGTATTTGCTCTTACCTCCACTCTTCGGTTATTAAATCGACCTACTTCCGTGTCATTTGTATCGATAAAATCTGATTCACCATATCCGTCGAAACTAAGTCTTGTCTGAGCTATTCCTCTTGCTAATAAGGTGTTATAAACCATTTCGGCCCTACGCTTCGATAATCTCAAATTGGCTTCTGCGGCTCCAACATTATCGGTATATCCTGCAATATGAAAGTTTGCCTGAGGATAATTTGCAGCAAACGATACAATTTCGTCTATTCTTATCTTGGATTCATCTGTCAATCCAGCGGAGTTTGAATTAAAATGAATATCTCTAATTCTGTAATTATTAATTACGGTTTTGGAATCAACCTTTATTTTTTCCACTGGACAACCATTGTTGCTAGTTGGTCCTTTGACTGTAGGGCATGCATCAAAGTTGTCTGCTATACCGTCGTTATCTGTATCTGGACAGCCGTTCATGGTTCCAAATAGATTAGGACAACCATCCTTGGCATCGGCTATACCGTCATTGTCCGTATCTGGGCATCCATTCAAAGTACCTTTTACCGTCGGACATTCGTCAACAGCATTTAAAAAGCCATCCTTATCTGGGTCATTATCGGGACATCCATTATTAAACGCAGGACCGATCTCAGTGGGACATTGATCTTCTATATCAGGAACACGATCTCCATCTGAATCAGGACAACCCCTCAAGCTTGCAGGGCCAACGTCTTCTGGACAATCGTCTAATTTGTCAATTACTCCGTCATTATCGCTATCAGGACATCCTTCTAATTCTCCTGGTCCAAATAAAGTAGGACAGGCATCTACAAGATCATTTAGACCATCTCCATCTGTATCCGGACATCCTTGAAGATGACCTGGCGTATCAGGACATAAATCTTCTTCATCTTTAAATCCATCATTATCCATATCGTTATCATCGCCTCCAAGACGAATTCCCAAATTAAGACCCAAAAATTGATAAGAATCATTTTTATCGGGGTTTGCAGATTCACTGATTCCATCAATATAATCATTGAGTGGTATTCGAGAGCTTGCCTCTAATCCGAGATAAATATTTTTGGACAGATCAAAGTTTAAACCAATACCTACGGGTACTTGAAAATTGGTTTTCGTAACGTAGCTAATATCTGTAAATATTCCTGGGTTACCGCCATCAAGACCATTCCAGTCAATAGTAGGATCTGTAATACTAAAGCCAATACCTCCAAATAGATATGGAGTAATCGACTTTTTGTGACCAACATAATAGCTACCATTTTCATCTGTAATTAACTCATATTTATCGGTGCTAAAACTTTCACTTCTTTTCCATCGCTTTTTACCTCCTATCTCATAAATTCCAACCAACGAGATTTCTGACAAGTTAGATTCGAACGAGAATCCGCGCATATCATGTCCTGTACCGAATTCATTTTCAATCTGATTATCTATACCTTCTATTTTAGATCCCCAATAATTTAGTCGAGCAGACCAGCTTTCATCAATGTTGTATTTTACATTTAAACCGTAGGATAAATTGGATTGATTGAATATCGATTCTCCGTCAGTTCCCCAACTTTGGACATCACCACCATGTTGTGACATTCCTAGAAATATGCCTATATCCCAATTGTTATTAAATTTTGATTGCGTATTTCCAACGGTCAACAATGTTAATTGTGAGATGAAAAATAGAATAAGTGTCTTTTTCATTTTCAACTTTTAAGTGAAATTAATGATTTGGAATTGAATGGCATCTATTGATTAGGTTCTTCCTGATCGATCTATAAAGTTGCTTCCTGCTTGTTGCGAACCCATTACTAGAACGTCTTGAATGTTAATATGCTTCTTACGAGTTGCAATAAAATGAATTATTTCTGCAACATCCGTTGAATTTAATGGAGTAAAATCGCTGTAAATATTGGCTTTTTCACTATTCCCATCAAACCTTGTAAGCGCAAATTCAGTATCTTCTACATGTCCTGGAGACACTTGACTTACTCTTATGTTGTGTGTATGAAGATCTATTCTCATACCTTGAGTCAACATATTAACCGCGGCCTTTGAAGCACAATAAACATTTCCTTTTGGGTATACATCTCGAGCTGCAGTTGACGCAATGTTTATGATATGACCACTATTTAAATTTATCATAGCAGGTAATAGAAGCCGTGTGATGTACAATAATCCTTTAATATTGGTATCAATCATGGTTTCCCAGTCCTCTATGTTACCTTCTTGTATGGTGTCAAAACCTTTTGCTAATCCTGCATTATTTACTAGTATATGCGGAACTATTCCTTCTTTTAAAAGAGCGTCAATGTGCAATTCCACTTCGGCCTTAATACGGATGTCAAAAGAAAGGGTTTTTATATTGACCTTAAAGTCTTCTTCAATTTTTGATTTAATAGTTGCAAGCTTTTCTTTCCTTCTTGCAGTTAATATAAGATTATGCCCTGACTTCGCAAATTCAAGAGCAGTAGCGCGGCCAATACCCGAACTTGCACCCGTGATTAAAACCCAACGCTCAGCCATTGTCTTTCATGCTTTTGATGATGCCTTCAAATTGATTTTTAAAACTGTCAAACATACTTGTTGCTGGTCCTGAAAAACCAGTATGGACATGTTGGATTACTCCATTTTTATCTAAGATCATTAATGTAGGGTATGACAATATTTTATCGAGAAAAGGAAGGACTTTTTGATTCTCTTTTTTGTTAGCATAGCCGCCATATAGAAATGGCCATGCTACATCCATAGTCTCCTTATATCTAGCAGCGGCCTTCAAGCCTTTAGTATCGTCTTTGTACCGTTCGAAACAAATCGAAACCATATCAATACCCTTACCCAAGTCTGAGGACAAAAACGTTTTTAAATAGTTGATTTGATCTTTACAGTTAGGACACCAAGATCCAACGATATTAACGAGTGTGATGTCTGTTTTTAGTTTTTCACTTAGTCTAAAAGATTGACCATCTGTATCGTTAAAAATAAAATCAATCGATTTCCCATTTGAGGTAGGTTTTGACAAACTGTACGGATCGGTTAATCGTACATCATTGTCTCGTTTTGCCACAAAATTAGAATTGTAATGTTTACCGCTTTTAAATAAACCTACAATTGAATCTTGAGAATACACCAAACCTTCAAAAAGAAAAGCATGCGCACCATCAAAGGTGGAGAGGTAGAATTTGTCTCTGTTCATTTGACCCTCTAAATAACGATAATCGCCCGTTTCAGTACGAAATGTCCCCGTCATCTTATTTCCATTCTGACTAAACTCTCCAATCGCTTTGTAAGGATCGTCTTCGTCGAAATCAAAAGTAGTATCCCAATTTCCAGAAAGATCGAAGTTGTGCTTCGGCTCACTATCGAAGAAACGATGACTTTTTCCATGTACAGCAATAAAAGGAATACTATAGCCATTTTTGTAGTTTACAAACCAATGACCTTCCATATATCCAT
>JAHDBE010000246.1 GCA_020630555.1 Saprospiraceae bacterium | reverse complement strand
CCTGAAGTCCAAATGCATTGTTTAATCGTTCTGTAAAGTCATAATTTCCTTCTACGTGGTACATTTTAGAGTCATCAATAAATCCAGCACCGCCAGATTGGAATAGACCTTCACGTACACCTTGCACAATTTCTGCGATTTGAGCATCAGTGAGATCATTAGGAGCAGCCCCAGGAGCAGATAAATTATTCGCTACAAACGATTGAGCTATGTCTAAAGGTAAACCTGTTGAAGCGGCGAACCCTTCTGCAAAAGCTTGTTGGAAACCTGCAGGTAAAGAGGCCATACCACCATTGTTAGCAAATTCTTCGGCTGCCGCAGCATTTCCACCAGGAATACCAAAAGGCGCTAGACTACCTCCATATGCCACATTGGCAGCAACTGCCCACCCTCCTGGTAGACCATTTGTTTGGTCTGTATAAAGCGATCTCCATATGCCTTCATTGGCGAAAGCCCCAAGAGCCGACATATTATAAGAATCTCCATCATCAGTAAATGATCCATATCCTCTAATGTTCCAGTTGGCACCGTTTAGCTCTACTTTTGCAAATTGTTGTACAAAGTCTCTTAAAGCATATCTCTCAGATCCCTGATATACAGAAGATCCAGATCCCCATTTGTAACTCACATTAGCCTCTATACTTTCTGATAATCTATAATGTAAAGCACCATCTACTTTTATACTCTTTGCATCATTGTTATCAAGTAAAAATTGCTCTTCATATCCTCTTCGATATATGGTCGCAGACGGGAATCCTTCCGCTGTTAATGGAATAGGCGTTTCGTCTCCATATAGATTTACACCGCTAAATCCTGGGTCACCTCTTTCTTCCGTTCCACCGAAAATATGATTTTCATAATCATTGGCTTTCCAATCAGTCGCAAAGAAAGTCGATACATTAAACTTGTACGCCAATTTATCATTGATTTGGTCGGCCCATCTAATACTACCTCCATAAAGTGGATTCGATTCATCTCCTTGTTGAGATACACCGCTTTTAAGTTGGACACTTAGACCTTGATAATTCCAAGGATCTTTACTGTTCATAAAAAGAATCCCGTTAAAAGCGTTAGGTCCATAAAGAGCAGAGGCTGCACCGGGAACTAATTCGACAGATTTGATATCAAGTTCAGAGATACCAACAACATTTCCTGTAGGGAAATTTAATAAAGGTGCTGCATTATCGATACCATCTTGCAACTGAACAAATCGAGTATTTCCTGCTGTCGCAAATCCTCTGGTGTTTACCGTATTAAAAGTCATACTCGCTTGAGTACGAATGACTCCTTTCATGTTGTTGATTTCGTCATAGAAATCAGCTGCGGCTGTAGTCTTGATTTCTTGTAATCCTATTTTTTCTACCGAAACTGGAGACTGTAGGATGTTTTCTTCGACTCTGGACGCGGACACAACAACTTCATCAGCAAGTACAGATTCTTGAGACATTACAATGTTCACTTCTTGCTTTGGGTTGGTAATTTCCACAGTTTGCGTGGCGTACCCAAGTAAGGAAAATTGAATTGTGTAAGGTAATTCTTGGTTTGTGGATAGTTCGTAAGTACCATCTAAGTCGGTAATCGTTCCGTTGACAGTTCCTTTTACCAAAATGTTGACCCCAATTAGGGTTTCACCATTATCTGCATCAGTAACTGTACCGCTCACCATATTTTGGGCACTTATACTTAAGCCTGCTAGGATGAAAAACAGACCTAAGAAAATTCTCAAATTTCTCATTAATTGACTTTTTTCTTTGGTAAATAGCTTTTTTCGTTAGCTAAAAATATCATTTTATATCTGTTATGCAAGACAAAATATGCCTAGAGCTTTTTATTTTGACTTTCGTCAAAGAGCATGAGTTTATATACTTGTAAATTTCTCAACTTAGGATTGGGGCCTTTAAGGTTTTTCATAATCTTTTCTGAGTTTCGCTCGTAATATTTACGAATCCAAGGAAGGGCCTTCCAAAATTTCACTCTGTTGTAAAAATCAATTAATCTCGTCCGACTGAGTTTTTTGGTATTATAAAGAATCCCTAGGTTTTCAATGGCTTTTTTTTGCTTTTCTATGAAGACTTCAGTAGTCTCTAAACCTTTATGTTCTAGTGGATTATTTACGTGTGTAATTTTGACACCTAATTCTCTTATTTTAAAAGCGAATAAGGTGTCCTCGTATCCATATTGTGTAATGGATTTATCAAAGGATAAACTTTCGAATATGTTCCGTTTTATGATAAAATTATTCGTCATAAAATGCAGATAGGGATCTTTTTGCCTAACGCGGGCTTTTACAGCCTCTCGCTTGGAGCCATAGAGCCAGTGTAATTTTTTCTTTGGGCTTCGTGGCGGGTTTTTAGAGTAACTTCTTCCGCCGTAAGCAAGATCTATGTTTGGTATTAGAGAAACATAGTTTTTAATGTAGTCGCTATGAGGTACTTTCGAATCACAATCGAGAAAAAGTAGGTAATCGAGTGAAGCTGCCTTAGCAAGCCAGTTGCGGATTTTAGCACGCCCGAGGTTTTCGCTCATCTCCACATAATTTACTCTAAATACGGATCTCAATACTTGGTTCTTTTCCTTAATTTTTGGCCTTGAGCCATCGTCAAAGCAAATGATTTCATATGAGATTTTTGCTTTTTCGCATTGCTTAGCTAAGCGTATGACTAAGGAAGTCACATCAAAATTGTAAATGGGAATAAGAATGCTCAGCATAATAATGGATTACAACAAAAATAGATTATTCCGAAAATTAATCGCGATTGCTTAATCACTCTTTAACTTTGTTTGTTGTATTTAAAATGAAATTCATGAATAGCTTATCTCTCGATTTGGTCATAGAAGACAGAAACATTGACGAAAGTCTAAAAAAGATAGCTCAGAAACTTAAATCGGAGCAGCGAATTAGCTATGATGAATGTGTTTATTTATATGAGCATGCACCGCTCTCTTATTTAGGTGTATTGGCAAATCATATTCGTGAAAAAAAACACGGGGATAAAACTTATTTCAATAGAAATTTTCATGTTGAACCTACAAATGTCTGCCTTTACACATGCACTTTTTGTTCGTATTCAAGGTTAATAAAAAAGCGCTCTGAGGGTTGGGAATATACGATGGATGATATTATGGAGATCATAAAATCTTATGATGATCAGCCTGTAACAGAAGTTCATATTGTAGGAGGAGTCTTGCCCCAATACGACCTTAGGTTTTATAGTGAGCTATTTTCAAAGATAAAAGAACATCGTCCTGATTTACATATTAAGGCATTGACTCCTGTAGAATATCACTACATTTTTAAAAAGGGAAAGGTGAGTTATGAAGAAGGAATGAAACTCATGAAGAAGGCTGGGTTAGATTCTATGCCTGGGGGAGGTGCAGAAATTTTTCATCCGGAAATTAGAGATCAGATTGCTGGTGGCAAATGCACCGGTGAGGAGTGGCTTAGAATTCATGAAATCTGGCATGAGCTCGGTATGCCGTCAAATGCGACAATGCTTTATGGTCATATCGAGAAATTTGAACATCGTGTTCATCATCTAGATTCCTTGCGAAGTTTACAAGATAAAACTGGTGGTTTTCAAACATTCATACCGTTAAAGTTTAGAAATAAAGAAAACCAAATGTCTCATGTCGAGGAATCTACAGTTGTCGAGGATTTACGTAATTATGCCATATCGCGTATATATCTGGATAATTTCAAACACATCAAAGCGTATTGGCCGATGATTGGTCGGGATACAGCACAGTTGTCCTTAGCTTTTGGCGTTAATGACATTGATGGGACAATCGACGATACGACAAAAATTTATACCATGGCTGGTTCGGAAGAACAAAGTCCAAAATTAAGTACAGAACAATTAGTAAAATTGATTCGAGCGGTCGAGAGACACCCAATCGAACGGGATACATTATATAACACAGTCACAGATTTTAAAGACGTTGTTTTTGAGGATGATAATCAGTTTAAGGGCTATGTTCAGTTGCCCGTTGTAAACAATTAATTTCAATTTTTTAGAGGAATTAGTTATAGAATTTTATTGGGAGGGTATATATAAGCTGTTTAAACAGCTTTTATATAAGAAGTCAAAACCACTTCAATTATATCTCTTTTACCTCTTATTTCAAGATGGCCTATCATCCATAATCCTTTATTCCATTTCCCTCGAATCTTTCACCACACCGTGCCGAATTCTTTACCTTTGTCTTAAACACGAAGGATAATGGCTTTGGAAAACATCGAAGTATATAAACCCAAGAATAAGATCAGAATTGTGACAGCGGCATCACTCTTTGATGGGCATGATGCAGCCATTAATATCATGCGACGAATTATACAATCGACAGGGGTAGAAGTGATACATCTGGGTCATGATAGGAGCG
>JAHDBE010000245.1 GCA_020630555.1 Saprospiraceae bacterium | reverse complement strand
TCGTCTTTTTATAATAATTCTCATTTATACATGAGATTGGTTTATTGAGTTTAAGAGCCCAGGCTCTCCGCTTGGGCTTCTTTTTAAAAACAAATGGAGGCATCCCAAATGCCCGAAAGAAATAATCTTCCAGAGGTGGAAGATTGAATAGTGAAAATGAAAATGTGCCAGCAATGGAAATTGTCTTTAGGACAAATGAATAAGGATTTCGTCTTTTTATAATATTCTCATTTATACATGAGATTGGTTTATTGAGTTTAAGGGCCCAAGCTCTCCGCTTGGGTCTATTTTAAAACTTTTTAAACAAAGAAAATCATCGAACGCGATGGTACTGTCCGAATGAAATAAGAGTGAAGGGAATAGCGGACAAACAAAATTGGATTTCGTCTTTTATAATAATTCTCATTTATACATGAGATTTGGTTTATTGAGTTTAAATAAAGGCCTCAGCTCTCCGCTGGGGTCTTTTTTATTACGACAAAACTTAATTAAGTTAATCTGAAGTGAAGCGTTGTTCAAAAAAAATTACGCGATAAAGCAGAAAAGGCAATCCACACCACATGGATTGCCTACATCTAACACCCTTAAATAATTGATTCTTTAGGTTCCTTACCCGGAACTTATACACAAATATATATTATAATTTTTAATAATACGATAAGATTGCATGGATAAATATAAATTATTTATATGTGTAGTGTCATTGTAGTTGTTTAGTAGAAAGCATGTAAAAGGCGGAGATTGTTGAGTTCCCGAAAACGAAATGGCTACCTTGATTATATTTACATTGCATTATGCCTAAAAAATACGTTTATACTGAAATTGATGATCAGAAGATTCGCTTGAGTAGTCTGGATAAAATTCTGTATCCAAATTTAGGGATTACCAAAGCAGAAGTAATCGAATATTACTTGAATATATCCGATGACTTTTTACGATTCAATGCAAACCGACCACAAACGCTCATTCGTTTTCCGAATGGAATCCATAAAAATTCATTCTATGCCAAAGAAGCCCCGGAATGGAAACCTGATTGGTTAAGAACTCAAGAAATAAAACATAGTGAAGAATCAATTCATTATCCAGTTATTCAAAACACGGCAGATCTCATTTGGCTTGCTAATTTATCCGCATTAGAATTTCATCCAATGCAAATGAATATCGAAAAAATGAATCAGCCAGAGTTTATGGTGTTTGATTTAGATCCAGATCCACAACAGGATTTTAAAGATCTTGTCGCGTTAACTCAAGAGTTGAAGCAATTTTTAGAGGACAAACAATTCAAGGTGTTTATAAAAACAAGTGGGGGAAAGGGCCTTCATTTATTTCTACCAATTAAGCCCAATGTCACTCACGAATACATGTTTAACTATGTCAAAAAATTGGCCGCTGAATTTGTCAAGCTGTTTCCCAAACGCACTACCTTAAATCTGAGTAAGGATAAAAGAAACTCACGGGTATTGATTGATGTTTTTAGAAATCACCGCTCGCATTCCACCGTCGCGCCATTTAGTTTACGTGGAAAACTTGGAGCTCCGGTTTCATTTCCATTTCATTGGGAATTGTTAAACGACTTACCCAGCTCGCAGTTTTTTACACTTCGAAACTTTAAAGAACAATATCAGGATCATAAAGAAGCTTGGTCTGGATTTTATGAAGATGCCATTGATATCAGTTTAAAAGATTTTAAAAGCGAAATGCCGATAGCAAGTAAAGATCGTTCCAGTAATGTTTCCCTATCGATGATGAAATCAGTCCATATGCTAGCAGGGGTGACCAAGGAAATTTCATCGGATAAAGAATTTATCTATGAAGTGAAATGGGATGGCATCCGTGTTTTTCTTATTAAAGAAAATGATTCGCTTCGTGTGATTTCTAGAAGTGGTCGTGATATCACTCAATCGTTTCCCGAGCTGGTCAATGATGGCTTAAACAGCATCCCGAGTTCGCATGCTATCATCGATGCCGAACTTGTTTGCCTGGATGAAACAGGGAAACCGATCTTTGCTGATGTAATTAGTCGTTTGCATTCAAAGAAAAAATTGGGACATCAAAAACCATGTGTCGCATATCTTTTTGATTGTGTCGCCTGGGACGGCGAAAGGATAACAGGTTTGGATTTAGTAGAACGATATAAGAAACTAGAAAAAATTAAATTGGATTCGCCGCATTTGCGATTAAGCCAACATTTTGAAGAGGGGCAGGCCTTGTTGGACGCTGCGGAAACCATGGGCCTCGAAGGCATTATGTTAAAGAAGAAATCTTCAAAATATCACGAAGGACAACGTTCGAATGATTGGTTAAAGTTGAAATTTAGATCCACGATGACTTGTACTATTATCGGCTTTACGGAAGGCAAGGGAGATAGAAAAGATCTTTTTGGATCTTTACATCTAGTCACCAAGGATGCGGATAAATATGTCTATCGAGGCAGGGTAGGAACAGGCTTCGATAAGACAAAAATGAAAAATGTTTTAATCTTATTAAAAAAACTTGTGGTGGATCAAAAACCCATTCGACTTAAAGTCGAAGAAGAAATGCGCACGACCTGGATAGAACCTCTCGTACAATGTGAAATACAATATGCTTCACTCACGGCCAATGATACCTTGCGAGAACCGGTTTTTTTGCACCTTCGAGAAGATTTGGCGTCACAATAGATATTGAATACATTCGCGCTAAGCGCACAAATAAAGAATATTATGAGATCAATTTGGAGAGGACATATTAAATTTTCATTGGTAACCATTCCGATACAAATATTTAATGCCATTGAAAGGAAAAATGATGTGAGTTTTAAACAGTTGCACGACAAGGACCACGGCTCAATCGGCTATTCAAAAAATTGTAAATCATGTAACGAAGAGGTGCCTTATGGTGATATCGTAAAAGGTTACGAATATGAACCTGATCAATTTGTAGTGATCCATCCCGACGAACTAAAAAAATTACGACTGAAGAGTACGCGTACAATCGATATCGAAGCATTTGTGGATATTAATGAAGTTCATCCTTCGCGGTTTGAGGCCGTTTACTATGTTGGGCCTCATGGAGATATAGCGCATGACACATTTAATCTTTTAATCAAGGCACTGGCAAAATCAGGCAAGGCAGGGGTAGGGCGTATTGTTTTGAGAGATCGCGAGGATGTTGTTTTATTGGTACCAGAAGGACAAGGAATGATTATGTATAAGTTGAGGTATCCATACGAATTACGAAGTTTAAATGATGTACCCGATTTAAAAGATGTCAAGGTCCAAGAGGAGCAAATGCAGTTGGCAGAAACCTTAATTGATTCTTTGAGCATGGGTTTTGAACAGATTTCTTTTGAGGATCACTATCGCGAAGCCGTCATGGAATTGGTTCAAGATAAGATTGAAGGAAAGGAAATTGTTCAGCTAGAAGAAGCGGAAGAAGAAAAACCTGTGGTGGATATTATGGCGGCACTGAAGGCTAGTATCGACGAAGCCAAGAAAAGGAAATAAAGGAATATGCTTTCAATCTTATCTTGGAATATTAGGCAAGGAGGCGGGACGCGCATTTCAAAAATATCACGTCGATTGATTGAGGCCAAATCGGAAATTATTGTCTTATCCGAATTTCAAAATAATTCAAACGGTGCATTTCTACGGGCAAATTTATTAAAGGCCGGATATATACATCAAGGCGTAGGACATACAACTGACCAGAGTAATACGGTCTTAATAGCAAGTCGACTGCCCTGTGATTTTATTCAATGCAATCACGCGGATCCTGTTTATACCGCTTCAATACTGCATGCTGATTTTGGGGTGTTTCATCTGTATGGCATGTATCTTCCCCATAAAAAGAAACACCAGTTATTTGATTTCTTAAAAAAGGATTTACTACAATACAGCCCTTCCATCTTAGTCGGTGATTTTAATACCGGCAAGCAACACATCGATCAAAAAGGAAATTCATTTATGTATAGTGATGAACTGGATGCCTTAGAAAAGATGTCTTATGTCGATGCCTTTCGGCGAATGCATGGATCAATAGAGGAATATTCCTGGTACAGTCATCAAGGGAATGGATATCGTTATGACCATAGTTACATGCATAATGATCTTATCCCCATTCTCAAAGATTGCCATTACATACATGCCTGGCGTGAAGAGAAGTTGTCGGATCATTCACCTATGATTGTGGCATTGAAATAAAAGAATTATGATTTCGGAATAAATAGAAAAGAGATTGCGAGAATGATAGAATCGAGATATCTAGATTCGTTTACGACAGTTACCAAAAATACAAGAGGCATCAAAATCTTTTAATATTCATCCTTTTTGTACCTAAATAAAATAATGAAGCGCTGACCAACGCCTTCAGTGGGCAGCGGGCAGGGTTATTCAGTTCTAAAAAAATCATATATGATTAATGTTA
>JAHDBE010000244.1 GCA_020630555.1 Saprospiraceae bacterium | reverse complement strand
ATTCTCCAGCTTTCAATTCGACTACATTCGATGCTTGAGTCTGTCCTTGAGGAACTAATGCTTTTACATAAGCAGCTTGGATATGATTGGACTGATCGTATTGCCCTGCTGGCACAATGACAAACCCAACTTCTTGCTCCACATTCGTGTTTTTAATATTGAATGTATAAGCTCCTTCTTTGAGTGTCAAGTTTTCAGTTGTAAAAACACCCGGCTCTTGTGCCAAATCTACCGAACGAACCTCTTCATAAACGGTCAATGAGTATTTAGGCGTCGGGTTTAGTGGACAGAAGTATTCATACTCTCCAGCGGTAAGGTCAACGACTTGACTTAGAGAACTTTTCCCTTCAGCAACTGGGCTTGTGACATACGCAGTTTGAATATGATTAGATGGGTCGTATTGACCTTTTGGCACCAGTACAAATCCAACTTCCTTATTGACACCTTCATTGGTAATGTTGAATTGTACTTTACCTTGTTGTACAGCAACTTGCTCTGTGTTAAAGGCACCTGGAATTTGGGTTAATTCAATTTGATTTACTTGAGCATTTAGATTTGAGATCAAGAAAATTACGGTTAACATACTTGCTAATAAACGCATAACTAATTTTTTATTTCGTGTGATGTAATGTTTAAATTCACTCCAAATGTCCGATGAAAATTAGCATGCAGAATAGTCTATATTTCCCAAGTAGTTGTTGATTTTTCCCTGTCTATACTTAGACCCAAAAAATCATCATTATAAGTTCTATTCAAAGAGCTTATTCAAAAATACTTTACCTATGATGTGCTTCAGTGCTAGATTAGCTTAGTGGCTTCCTATTGTTTGTGGGATCTTATAGATTCAATTTTAGGATGCCTAGATGAGTAAAACCTAATGCAATAAGCTATTTTGCTGGACCAAGATTTTATTGTGACGATTTTTTGGGATAATCGATTATCTAGTCATCGTAATATTAAAAAATCTTAGTCCAGACGCAAACAGATTATCTTACTTCGCTTTTAGGATCTCCGCATCAATTAATGCTTGAAATGAATCTTCCATTGTTTCTTGCATTGGTCGGAAGCTCATTCCTAATTCATTTTTAATTTTTGAATTATCGGCTTTCCAAGGCACATTGACATTGTTACGGATGAATTTTCGGGTAAATAATTTATTGGTCATTGGGCCTACCAGCATGAGTAACCATTTGGGTAAAGCTTTTTTCGGTAAGGGGAAATTTGCACCATATTTTGGCAGCAGCGCAGTACCCATAGATAAGAAGTCTGTATTATGTGCTGCGGTAATATATCTCCCTTTGGCCTCAGGCGTATACCCTGCCTTAAAATGAGCCTCTGCAAGATCACGAACATCCACTAGACCAACTCCCATTTTAGGAGCTCCCATTTTCATGTCTCCGCCACCGAGCATTTTTAAAATATTTATACTCTCTGAAGTCGTTGCATTCGGGTTGAGTGCTGGTCCTAAAACTAAGCATGGATTGACTGCAATTAAATCCCATTGGGATTGCTGATCAGCTATTTCCCATGCCTTCTTTTCTGCTAAGGTTTTAGATAATGAGTAAGGTTGATAATCTAAGGATGCTGTAGTATTCCAAATATCTTCGGTCAATTGTCCACCAGGGGCATTGACTGTATCAATAGCATCCGTATATATTGCCGCACAACTACTTGTCACTACAACTCGCTTAACAGAAGAAACTTCATTTGCTGTATTCAATACATTGGCCGTACCTTGTTCGGCAGGCTCAATAAGCTCTTTTTGAGGATCTTTGACATCTGTAGTGAAGGGCGAAGCCGTGTGATAGACTAATTCGCATCCTTCCATGGCATCTTTATAAGAGTCGGCTTCTAATAAGTCAGATTTAAAGAATTTAATCCTGCCATTAGACTTCGCTGCAGCTTCCTTAAGATGTCCTACTTTAGTATCATTTTCAGGGCTTCTAACAGCGGCGTGAACCGTCATTCCTTCATCTAATAATCGTTTGACTAACCAACTTGCAACGTATCCATTTGCTCCTGTAACTAATACTGGTTTTGTCTTATCTATTTTTGTCATTGTTGTAGAGATTTAAATTCAACCCTAAGAATACAACAATCTTTCGATCTTTCAAATACAGGTACATGAAGGCAAAAAGAAAAGGGCTGACTCTTTAGTCAACCCTTTCTTTAACAGGATTTAAATTTTTATAAGTTTTTTGATGATTCGTTTACCATCAATATACATGACCACTTGATACATTCCGGCTTGTAGATGTTCAATCGAAATGGCTTCAGTATTATCTGTTAATAGTATTTGTTCACCAACTTGCTGACCATTTTGATCAAATATTTGAACTTTAAAAGAATCAGTGCTAGAGTTTTTCGGTGTAATATTTACAAATGACGAAGCTGGATTCGGGAATAGATCAATGCTAGTTTCTACTAATGCTACATTCCCAAGAATCAATCCTGCATCTAGGTTTCGAATAACATTATCCGCATCCACATAAACCATATCTGACATACCGACATCTGATGCATCACTGTCTTGATTTTCATCTAATCCTTCATCTTGTTCAGTAAATCGATAACCGGTTGGTGCTACGAATTCCACTTGATAATCTCCTGCTTCTAAGCCACTAAATGTATATTGGCCCGCAAGGTCCGTTGTCGTTGTACGAATCACCGCTCCTTGATCATCATAAAGATTTACTTGAACATTCTCCATTCTTAGCTCACTAATATCTTTAAGTCCATTTTCATTGCTATCAAACCAAACTTCTGAACCAATTAACCCAGTCGTTGGATACAATCCAGCATCTAAATTATCTACGAATTCGGCATAGCCAAGATCAATCATTTCTGAAGTACCCGCTGAATTGAAATCACTATCAAGATCATCAGTTCCTAAGTTACTTTCAGTTAATTGGTAAGGACCAAAATCATTCACCACAACGAAATAAGATCCTGCCGGAAGGTTGGTAAATTGATATTGCCCGTTTGATCCTGTCAATTGAATTTCAATACGCCCATAATCCATACTATATAATTCTACAGAAACGCCCTCAAGGCCTGGCTCTCCAGAATCTTGCATACCATTTCTGTTTTCATCCTCCCAAACATAATCTCCAATCGAACCAGGTCGATAAAGTCCAGCATCTATGTGATCAGCAGTTAAACCTGGCCCCAACTCAAATAAATCCGTGGTGCCTTCTCCGATTACATTGGTTATATCCGAATCTGTTCCTTCAAATGGACCTTGGAAAGGTCTAGCTGCTAAATAGCCATCTGGCAATGTAAATTGGACATAGTATTGTCCTGGATAAACTTCGTTAAACATGTAACTTCCATCAATGCCATTGATAGTACCGGTAGTCATTTGGCCCATTGAAACATCATCTACATTGAACAATTCTACCATGACTCCATTGATGCCTGGTTCATCCGCATCTTGCATTCCGTTCCCATTTAAATCATCCCAGACGAGATTTCCAATTCGCGAGTTTTTAAATATTAGTCCAGCATCTAAATCACCTATCATATCCCCAGAACGAATCATTTGCGTCATACTAGTATTCGGTCCATTGCTGCCGTCAATATCAGAATCGAAAATATCATTTCCGACATTCGGCAACGTCAGATCAAGCCCTGTTTCTAAATCTACAGAGATGTAATAATCACCTGGGACAAGATTGCTAAAGGTATATGCGCCATTCACTGCACTCAACATGTTATCCACTAGGATACCAGTAGTGCTAAACAAACTGATGTTGATATTTTCATAACCCAAATCTTCCGGTTGACGAACACCATCATTATTGTTATCGAACCAAACAAAGCCTGTTATAGTCCCATAATTATAAAATCCAAAATTGTTTCCTTGAGCAACGTCACCAAATGTCAATGGAATTAACTCTGATCGAATGGCACCATCTTCCATAAAGGCGTCCGAGTCAATCAGTTCATCATTTCCGACATTTCGCTGAGTCAAAACAAACTCTTCAGTAAAATTATACCTCACATAAAACGAAGCTTCTTCTGTCACTTCAAATTCATAGAAACCATCTATTCCAGTGGTTGGATGATTTGTGGTGAATGTTGTTTCAATTAACATATCCATTTCATCGTACAACTCAACTTCTACCCCATTCACACCTTCTTCGCCTACATCTATGGTTCCATTTGCATTTAGATCTTCAAATAAGAAACCTGAGATGACTGCCCGAGCCTGAATTTCAGGATCGAAATACATCCCTGCATCGATACTGATATTTATATCGCCTGAACTTAAGTTTGTAAAGTTTGAAGTACCAATATCATCAAAGGCAATAGATACATCAGAATCTAACTCTGGGTGACCACCTAAAAATCCTTGAGAGAATAAGTAGTACTTCGGCAACATAAAGTTGATTCGATATAAACCTGGTCTTA
>JAHDBE010000243.1 GCA_020630555.1 Saprospiraceae bacterium | reverse complement strand
AACCTTGTTAGTAAGTACCATTGCTGAAGTATTGGATTTGGATTTTAAAAGAATTCAATTTACACCGGATTTGATGCCATCAGATATCATGGGTGCGGAAATATTGGACGAAAGTCGAAACTTTAAATTTAATAAAGGCCCGCTTTTCGCGAATATTGTTTTAGCGGATGAGATAAACAGAACGCCTCCTAAAACACAGGCCGCGTTACTTGAAGCCATGCAGGAAAAATCTGTGACGGTCTCAGGTGTACGACATATGTTGCCTAAACCATTTTTTGTACTTGCGACGCAAAACCCTATTGAGCAAGAGGGAACATATCCTTTGCCTGAAGCGCAGCTTGACCGTTTTATGTTTAATATTCCTTTAGATTATCCGACCTATGAGGAAGAAGTGCAAGTGGTAAAAAATACAACGACAAATAGGGATACTCAGTTGAATACGATTTTGACCGCAGATAGAATATTAGAGTATCAAAACCTCATCCGAAAAATTCCTATCGCTGATAATGTGCTTGAATATTGTGTGTCTTTAGCTACGAAAACACGACCTAATACTTCAGGTGCAACGGAGAAAGTTAATCAATACATTTCATGGGGAGCAGGTCCTAGAGCTTCTCAGTATTTAGTGATTGGTGCCAAAGTTCATGCAGCGATCAACGGTAAATATTCTCCGGATATTGAAGATGTTCAGGCCATTGCAAACTATGTCTTGAGACACCGTATCGTGCGTAACTATAAAGCGGAAGCTGAGGGCATCACTGAAGAGCAAGTAATTAAGAGCTTATTTTAAGGGCTTACGCCAAATACTTCCTTTCTCGCATCTTCTCTCAAAGGAAGGTTTAATTTAATTAACTTAGATGACCGTATCTATGAAGCATTTATTATACATAGTGTTGGTGGGTGTGTTTCTCGTTTCATGTAATGACGAAGTGCCACGATCATTAAAAGCTAAGCCTTCGGCTTTGAGTAAGCTAAACGATGTGGTTGTTGTAGCTGATAATGATGTCTGGGAAGGCATGGTAGGCGATACTTTTCAATATTATTTTGCCTCTGCATATCCAATTTTGCCAAGACCTGAACCCTTTTTTGATTTAAGGCATTTTACGGTAGACCAATTAAACGCCGAACCATTAAGACGTGAATTAAGAACCTATGTGGTACTGGTTAATTTATCGGATACAGAATCTTCGACGACTAAAATGTTTAAAAGGGATATAGGTGAAGATCGTTTTTATAAAGCCATCGAAGATCCGAAATTTAATAGTTCGGTAGGTCGAGACAAATGGGCAAGAGGTCAATTGCTGGTCTATCTATTTGGTAATTCCGAAGATGAGTTAAATGGTTTAATAAAGGATAATTTTTCGGCTGTCGCCAAAAGAATTCACATGCATGATAGGGATGCCTTGCATGCTCAAGTTTATGCACAGAAAGAAAACAAAGGTCTGACAGATGCATTAATGTCTCGTTATGGATACGAGTTAATGATTCCTGATGATTATGTATTAGTCGAAGAAAATGAAGAAGATAATCTTACCTGGTTGCGCAAGGATATAGAGGAAGGAGGTACTATGAACTTAGTTTTCAGAGATTATACATACACGGATCAATCTCAGTTGGCCCAAGAAAATGTTATGGCCATTCGCAGTGACTACGGAAAGCGATATGTCAAAACAAATACAGTGGGATCATATATGCAGAATAATTCTACGGACTTACCGATATATGATTACACGCGAGAAATTGATGGCCAATATGCAAGAGAGTACCGAGGAATTTGGGAAATGACAGATGATTTTATTGGAGGTTCCTTTGCCACGTATATGATCCATAATAAATTTAATGATCGTTTGTATTATGTCGATTGTTGGGTTTTTGCTCCAGGAAAAGACAAAAGAGATTTGATGCAGCAGTTGGAATATATGGTAAGCTCCATAAACTTTATCGAAGAAATAGGGGAGGAATAATTATTAATTGTTAGGTAATCGAATAAAATAAATTTAGTTAATTCTAAGGCCTCGTTTTGTCTAAAATTTACAGATTCTCAGCTCTTTAAAATTGTCAATTTGATAATTTAGACACAGATATAAAACACTTTTCTTTTTATTAAAACGATAGGCGGTTAATAAATCTCTACAACTGACATGTTTCCTTCATTAATCCATAAGGATGTAAAATTGGGGGGTAATTTCCATTCAAGTAATAGCTTGGTATAAAATTAAATTGTCAAATGCCAGTTTTGTTTGTTTCGACAGTTGAAAAGCTAAATATTTTTTCTGAGAGAATTATAAGTGTGTTATCAAATTAGCTTTTAGTATACTAATTACTTGAAATTAGTATAGTAGTATGTTTTTAAATTCTGGGATATATTAAAGAAATTTTTATCTTTAATACCGTAGGCCTGCTTCCAGATTAATTGTACTTATTAACCCTTGTGTCTCATCTGGGATCCTAGATTCTAATCTCTCGGAGGCACAATTTAAATTCAACAAAATGAAAAAAAATGTAGCAGAATTTTTAGGGACGTTTTGGTTAGTCTTAGGAGGCTGTGGAAGTGCCATGCTAGCGGCAGGTTTTCCAGATGTTGGAATTGGTCTTGTTGGTGTGTCATTTGCTTTTGGTTTGACAGTATTAACAATAGCTTATTCCCTTGGGCACATTTCAGGAGCTCACTTAAACCCAGCGGTGACGATAGGATTATGGATGGGTGGAAGAATTGATGTTAAAGATATTCTTCCGTACATTGTTTCTCAAGTTTTAGGAGGTATAGCAGGTGCCGGGGTATTGTATATGATAGTAACAGGAAACGGTAGTGAAATCGGAAGCTTTGCTGCGAATGGATATGGCGAACACTCTCCAGGAGGATATGGAATGAATGCGGCAATAATTACAGAATTTGTAATGACTTTTATGTTTCTAATTATCATCTTAGGAGCGACTCATAAAAAAGCTTCAGCTGGTTTTGCAGGAATTGCCATAGGACTTGGGTTGACTTTAATACACCTCATCAGTATTCCTGTGACAAACACTTCTGTCAATCCAGCACGAAGTATTAGTCAGGCCTTATTTGTGGGAGATTGGGCATTGTCACAACTTTGGTTATTTATTGTTATACCTATTGCTGGTGCAGCATTGGCTGGGATAGTATATAAGTATCTTAGTTCAGAAGACTGATACGATTGTTTTCTCTTTCGAAGAATTATAAATAAAAGCGGTCGATTATTATTCGATAATCGACCGCTTTTGTTTTTTATTTTATCAATTCGATGCTCTTTTGTATGAATTTGTCCAAGGCCTCACCCTTTAACATATTCTGGTTCAAACGCGCCAAGTTATGTAAGTAAGCCGCAAAATCTTTTCTTCTGTCTTCCCCTTTCATTTTTAATAGCTTTTCAGCAATGAGTGGGTGGTTGGTATTAACGACTACGTTATGCATATCAGGCATCCCTTGACCACTCATACCCTGAAGTGCTTGCATTTCGGACATACGTCTCATAAACTCTGGCTTGGTAATCTGAACAGGATGGTCTTCTGGTGAAAGTGCTTTTAAATCGATTGAACCTCCTTTGAGATCGATAATAGCATCAGTAAAAATACCTTTCACCTTTTCTTGCTCTTTATCTGATAAGACGGATTCTTTGGTTTCGTCTTTTTGAACAAGATTATCTACCGTATCAGAATCAATTCGGACGAAAGTCATTTTATCCATCTTGTATTCGATGTGTTGCATAAAATGATTGTCGATGACATTATCCATCAATAGGACATCATATCCGTATGATTTAACAGCATTTAAATAGGAGAAATGCTCTTCTTTGTTGTTAGTATATAATAAAACAACACGGTCGTTTTTATCGGTCTGATTCGTAGCTACTTTTTCTTTATACTCTTCGATAGTAAAGTACTCGTCCTCTGTGTTTCTTAAAAGGGCAAAGTCTTTTGCTTTTTCATTAAACTTCTCGTCTGAGAGCATTCCATATTTGACGAAAGTCCCAATCTCAGTCCACTTATTTTGAAAATCTTCTCGATCTTTTTTGAAAAGTTTTTTAAGTTTTTCGGTCACCTTTTTTGTGATGTATCCTGTAATCTTTCTCACATTACTATCACTTTGTAAATAACTACGAGATACATTTAAAGGAATGTCTGGAGAATCAATTACTCCATGTAACAAGGTCATAAACTCAGGAACAATTTCTTTGACATCGTCCGTGATATAGACCTGATTGCTATACAGTTGGATTTTATTTTTCTGAACCTCCAAGTTGTTATTTAATCTTGGGAAGTAGAGAATTCCAGTTAAGTTGAATGGGAAGTCAATATTTAAATGAATCCAAAACAAAGGAGGCTGACTCATTGGATACAGTTCGTTATAAAACGATTGATAGTCTTCATCCTTTAAAGAGGCTGGTCTCTTTTTCCAAGCAGGCTTAGTATTATTAATGATGTT
>JAHDBE010000242.1 GCA_020630555.1 Saprospiraceae bacterium | reverse complement strand
CCATAGACACGAATTCGGAGATTATTTTCTTCTCCTGCTGAAATTTGACTGGCGTATAAAATCCCTTTAGCTCCACCTTTATAACGAAGCAGGACACTACCGTCATCATCTAATTGGCGACCATCAACCATGACCGTTAAGTCGGCACAGAGTTCGTCAATTTCTAATCCGGTGATATATTCCGCTAGGTTTTCAGCATGTGTTCCTATGTCTCCCATGGCACCAGCAATGCCAGATCTTGAAGGGTCTGTACGCCAAGCGGCTTGTTTTTGGTTTTCTCCTTCTAAAAAAGTACTTAACCAACCTTGTGGATATTCGACGACAACTTTTCTGATGTTTCCAAACTCTCCGTTTTCAACCATGGCTTTAGCTTGCTTTACCATGGGGTATCCGGTGTAATTATGCGTCAAGGCAAAAATTAATCCTGTTTCATTTACTAGGCTTTTTAACTCTTCCGCTTCTTCTAAATTGAGACAAAGCGGTTTGTCACAGATAACATGGAACCCATTTTCAAGCGCCATTTTAGCGGGTCCGAAATGCACGTGATTTGGTGTAACAATTGAGACAAAATCGATGCGTTCGTTTTCGGGTAATGCCGCCTCTTTGGTTATTAAGTCTTCATAAGAAGTATAAATACGATCCGGGGATAAAAAAAAGTCTTCACCCGAAGCCAGAGACCTTTCTGCATTACTACTAAACGCACCTGCAACTAATTCGATTTGACCATCAAGATTGGCTGCCATACGATGAACTGCTCCGATGAAAGCACCTCGACCTCCACCGATCATCCCCATTTTAAGTTTTCTTTTCATAAAGTAAAAGTGAACTACAAAATAGAAAAACCAATATGGAAAACGAAGGCTATACGTGGGTATAATGGGGAGGGATACGGAGTATTTTGAGCTTGTTTGTGTAAACTACTTTACATAAAGAGATTAAAACCAGCTTATTGGATTAAAATTCATTGATTTAGTAAGGGGGATTCGCTTATATTATGTCTTGTAAACGAGCGATTCCCTTCAGAGGGAATTTTATAACACACCCATCTCTTCGGAGGCCTTAATTGAGAATATTGATTTAAGCATTATTGTTTAACCAATATTAAAATCTAGTGTTATGAAAAATTGTGTCGCTCTTTCGTTTGTACTTCTCTTTATTACCGTAAACTCATTTGCCTTTTCTGGTGATCCTGTAAAAGAGATTTCTACTGTCGTTTTTGAAAGTAGTGATATCGATTTAAGGGTTATGGATCTGGAAAACCGAGATGCTATTGTGAATGCGATTTATAATAAGAACAATGAGTTCTTTACGCTTGAAACAATGAAGAGCATCAAGTATGTTCAGATTCTAAACGAGAAAGGTGAATTGGAATATCAGATTCCTGTAGACAGCAACTTTTTAAATATCTCTATGGAGGATTTTACAAAAGGGGCGTATGCTGTGAATTTGTTGTTTGAGGGTAAAGAAGATTATTTCGTTACCAAATTGGTTAAGAAGAAGTAAACTATTCAACGGGAGATAAAGGGCACTCTTAGGAGTGCCCTTTTTTAATTTAAGCTTCCGAGGTTTTTTCTTCTTTAAAGAGGAAAAAGAACAAGACTAAAACAACTAGTGCGAAAATGGCGGGGAATTGCCAAACGCTTAACCAATCATGACTGGTGTCCGTAATTTTTTCCATATCCACGATCTTTCCAGCAAGTCTAAATCCAATCAACATACCTAAACCATAAGTGGCTAATGTGATCAACCCCTGTGCAGCACTTTTTACATGGGCACCCGCTTTTTGATCTGTATAAATTTGGCCAGATACGAAAAAGAAATCATAACAGATCCCATGAAGGACGATACCCATAAACAACATCCAAATACCAGAGCCTGTATCACCATATGCAAATAGAGTATAGCGTATCACCCAGGCAGCCATTCCAATTAATAAGGTCTTCTTTATTCCAAAGCGCTTAAAGAAGAATGGGATTAATAACATGAACAAGACTTCAGATACTTGACCTAAAGTCATATTACCTGCCGCGTTTTCCATACCCAATTCATTTAAGAACTGATTAGCAAAACCGTAATAGAATGCTAAAGGAATACAGATTAATACAGAAGCGATAAAAAACATTAAATAGTTTCTGTCTCTCAAAAGGACCAAAGCATCAAACCCTAAAATATCTTTGATGCTTGTCGAACTAGAATCAGTTTTAGTAGGAGGAGTATCAGGTAAAAAGAAACTAAATACACCCAAAAACGCAGAAGCTCCAGCAGACAAATAGAAGGTGTTTTGAAGTGCCTCTTTGGCTTCCCATTTCATGACATAACCAATGAGTAGCCCTGCGACAATCCATCCTACAGTACCTAAAACACGGATGTTTGAAAACTCCTTTTCAGGATCATCCATCTGTCTAAATGATATCGAATTTACCAAAGCCAAAGTCGGCATATATAGGATCATGTAAATTAGTATATGCGGATAGAAGGTACCAAAGTTCATGGCTTGCGCCGCGAAATACATTAAACCGGCACCTATTAAATGCAATACAGCTAAGATTTTTTGAGCGGCAAAATATCTATCGGCAATTAGTCCAATAATAAAAGGTGCGATAATGGCACCAATAGATTGTGTTTCATAAGCCATTCCAATTTGACTACCTGTTGCACTAAGAGATGTAGACAGATAAGTACTCATGGTGACAAACCAAGCTCCCCAAATAAAAAATTCGAGGAACATCATTATTGAGAGTTGAATTCGTGTTGAGTTTTTCATTGTTCGATTATTAAAGTCGTTTTATTTTGATATTTCTGAATGAGACCACATCGCTATGGTCTTGTAATGAGATATGCCCTTTTTTCGCTAAGCCAAAATCAGGCATGTCTTTAAATTTGCTGTTGGCAATCATGTTTGTCCAGTTTTCATCAAACATTTTAAAGGACACAACATTGTATCCGTTTTGATAAAACTTCACATCTCCATCTTTGATGACGATTCGAATCTTGTTCCATTCTCCGGCAGATTTAACAGTAACAGGTACGGTTTCTATCATGTCGTATAAATCTCCAGCCCGGTGCGTGACAAACCGTGTATCCGGATGACAAGAATTATCAAGGATTTGCATTTCAGGACCAGTGAGCCAAGGACAACAATATTTTTCATCTTGGACTACATTGTACATAATTCCACTATTTCCACAATTCGAAATTTTCCATTCGAGTCGGAGCTCAAAGTTTTCGTATTCCTCTTTTGTCACAATATCACCACCATCACCTACGGATGGATCCAGGCTAAATGCTCCATCATTGACTTGCCAACCGTTACCAATTGTTGTTTTATTAAAATTAGTCCATTGTGAAAGATCACTTCCATTAAAAAGTAATTCCCAGCCTTCTGCTTTTTCCGAAGCTGTTAAAGTGTTATGAGCCACAGGATCACTGTTTTCTGAATGCACAATAGCATTTCCTTGTGGTATATGATTCATGGTGTACCAGGCTTCTGTTGTCCAAAGTGATTGTCCTGCCTCACTTATAAATGGATTGTTGATGTTTACGTACACAACATGATCTTCTTCAATACCATCTATTTCTAAAGATACTTTTTTACGGTCCTCGCTGACACTTACTTTTGATATGTTGAGATCTTTTAATCCCAATTTAGGACCTCCATAAGCAGCAGTAGGTTCGTAATACCAAGTGACAATTTCGTAATCATTAATATCCCATCCGGCACCCGGTTCGAGCGCTTCGGTAAATTCTATTTCGAGGCCATTTGATTTTGCCCGGACGGCAAGCATTTCAAAAGTGCTCTCCTCGTTATACTCTAAACGTTGAATACCGTACCACAACTTATTACTTTGTTGCCAATTACCGGTGCTTCCAATACCACCTGCATATAGTGCTCCATCTGGTCCCCATGCTATTCTATTTATACCGGCCTCCAATCCTTGAATAAATCGGAATACGCACCCTTGAAGTTTTCCATTAACCTCTTCTACAAAAACACGTTTTACACCACCATGGGTTACCTCACCATGAATCATTTGATTTTTGTAAGGTCCGACATTAATGTAAGAAGGCGTACTTGGCGAATTACCAATTTCATCCTGAGGTAACCAGACTACAGGCTTTGTTTCTTTAAGCCCAGCGGTACCCTCAAAATCAACTGCACGAGAACCAAAAAAGGCTCCTTTTTGAACATGCATAATTTTACTTGATGGTAACCAGTCTCCTTGATTATCTGCAACAAAAACTTCGTCATTATATCCTAAGCCGACACCGTTTGGTGTACGTAATCCTTTAGCGACAAATTCGATCTCTCCAGAGTCTTTGTTAATCTTTATAATATGGCCGCGGTCTTTTGGTTGATTGACAACCCCTGCGCCCCCTGGTTGGATACCAGTGGCTAATGCTCCATAAAAATGCCCGTCTTTATAAGCGAGTCCAAATCCAAAGTGGCGGCAGCCCCCCAGTCATCAGGATCAATTACGCCCTCAC